>NZ_KV789152.1:0-16320 GCF_001807465.1 Actinomyces sp. HMSC08A09
AGCACCACGTTCACGCCGATAACCCTACGCGGGCATCCTTCATGAGTCTCGTCGATTGCACCGCACCACGGCTTGCGCTATTCTACGGCTTGCGCTATTCTTACGAGCAGGGTTTACCTCTGCGGTTTCTCAGAATGGCCGTCAATGGCGACATGACAAGAGGAGCACTTCATGGCTTTACAACGATTTCACGTTGTCACCGGGCCGATAGTTGAAAGCGTGCTTTCACGCAATCGCCATGAGACCATCGATTGGATCCGAGAAGCTTATCTCCTTCACCATGACGGCAGAACTGTCGTCCCGGAGAGCGTATTCCTTCGACTCCCGGACTCTGCCGGGTCGCGGATCATCGGCCTTCCCGCCTACCGGATGGACAGCAACGCCGCTGCTGGGATCAAGTGGGTCTCAAGCTTCCCGTCCAATCTCAGCGCCGGCCTCCCACGCGCGAGCGCACTCATGGTCCTCAACGATCCGGAGACCGGATACCCCCTGTGCTGCCTGGAGGCCTCGCGGATCAATGCAGCGCGAACGGCGGCCTCAGCCGCGCTGGCCGCGCAGGAGCTCGGCTACTCCACCCAAGCGGCCGGCGGCCCCGTGATCGGAGTGGTCGGCGCGGGGGTCATCGCCCGGAGTATCTGCGAGGCCCTCACCCTGGCATCGATCGACCCGAGCTCCTTCCTCGTGCACGACCTCGATCATGCCTCCGCCGAGGCGCTGTGCGCCTTCCTGGGAGAGGGCCTGGGGCTCCCGGCACGGCCCTCCGCCGACCTGGACGAGGCGATCAACGCCGATATCGTGGTGCTGGCGACCACGGCGGGCGAGCCGTACATCAACCGAAGGTTCCGCCCGGGCCAGCTCGTCCTCAACATCTCGCTGCGAGACATCGGCCCGGACTCCATCCTCGCGGCCAGCAACATCGTGGACGACGTCGATCACTGTCTCCGGGAGAGGACCTCACCCCATCTCACCGAGCAGGCGGCGGGGAACCGGAACTTCATCACGGGGACCCTCGCCCAGGTACTCCGAGGCGAGATCGCGGTGCCGCACGACCGTCCCATCGTCTTCTCGCCCTTCGGCTTAGGAATCCTCGACCTCGTAGTCGCGACGAGGATCTTCGCCCAGGCCCTCGAGGCGGGGGAAGCCATTGAGATCCCGGACTTCTACGCGGGGGCCGGGCACCGGAAGGAGATGACCGCGTGACACACATCATCGAGGTGAGGGACCTCGTCAAGGAGTACAGCGGGACACCGGTCGTGGACGGCGTGTCCTTCGACGTTGAGCGCGGCTCACTGTTCGCGTTCCTCGGTCCCAATGGAGCGGGGAAGTCCACGACGATCTCCATGCTCACCACGCTCCTGAGGCCCACGGCCGGCACCGTGTCCTACATCCATTCGGATGGCGGGACGATGGACGTGGTAAGGAACAGGACGGATGTCAAGGACCGCTTGGGAGTCGTCTTCCAGGACTCTCTGCTCGACAGGGAACTGAGCGTGCGGACCAACCTCCTGGCGCGGGCACGCTTCTACGGGAGCGGCCGCTCGAATCTCGAGCGCCTCCAGGAGGTCCTCCAACTGACGGAGATCCTCGATCGCACCTACGGGACTCTCAGCGGCGGGCAGAGGCGCCGCGTGGACATCGCCCGCGCGCTCCTGGGGGACCCGGAAGTGCTCTTCCTCGATGAGCCTACGACGGGGCTCGATCCCCAGTCGCGCAACCTCGTGTGGAGCACCCTGCGGAAACTGCGCGGCGAGCTCGGCATCACGGTCTTCCTCACCACGCACTACATGGAGGAGGCCGATCCCGCTGACCAAGTCGTCCTCATCGACCACGGGCACATCATCGCCCAGGGCACGCCGAGCGCGCTGCGCCGTGATTACTCCAGGCATGTGCTCTCCTTCCCCCGGGGCGAGGAGATCGTCAAGGCCCTCTCGGCCGCGGGGCTGCGCGCGACGGAGCGCACGGAGCGGGTGCAGGCCCTGGTGGAGAATCCCCGCGACGCCGTCGACTTCATCGCCGCCCATCGCGGCATCATCGAGGACTTCGAGTTCGTGCAGGGGGATATGGATGATGTCTTCCTCGCGCTCACGGGCAAGGAACTAAGGGAGAACTGATGGCCACAACACACCGGGGATCTCGGCATTCCTCCACCATCGCCAAGATCATCACCCTGACAGGGCGCAACGTGCGCCTCTACTTCATCGATCGGACAAGCGTGTTCTTCTCCCTACTCGGGGCTGTCATCGCGATCCTCATCGTGACCCTGTTCATGAAGAACGACATCGTGAACACGATGACCACCAGCTACCAGGGCCTTGTCACCCGGGAGAGCGCATCGCGCCTCATGGACACCTGGCTGGTGGCCAGTGCCTGCGTCATCGCCAGCGCGACAACAGGCCTTGGCGCCATGCGCCAGTACGCCAGCGACCGGGAGTCCCAGCGATGGCGGGACTTCCTCGTCTCCCCTATCAGCCCCTGGGCTCTCACCCTCGGCTACATCGCGGCGGCATTCCTCGTCTCGGCGATCATGACCACCCTCATCTACGCCCTCGGCGTCCTCTACTGCCTGACAGGGGGATCCGAGGTCTCCACCAGCCACATCCTCCAGACCTGGGGATGGCTGATGCTCTGCAGCGGGTCTTTCACCGCGCTCATGGGATTTCTCGTGTCTCTACTGCGCACTCTCGCCGCGTTCACCGCCGTCTCAACCGTTATCGGCGTCGTCTTCGGGTTCTTCGCCGAGACCTACGTCCACGTCGGGGCGCTCTCCTCCACCGCGGCGAGCGTTCTAGGCTCGCTCCCGTTCGCGCAGGCCAGCGCACTCGTGCGCCACAGCTTCACCGCTGATGAGATCACTAACCTCGATCCGCGCGTTCACGAGGCGACTCGGGCCGACATGGGCATCGACCTTGCCGTCGGCGGTCACGACATCACGCGCGCGATGATCGTCCTCATCCTCGTCGCGATGCTCATGGTCTTCACCGCTCTCGCGGCCACGAACATCTCCCGCGCTGTCCGCCGCAGCTGACCCCCAGCCAATCCGTCGATTCCACCGCAACCCATGGAGAGAATCATGAGTAACACGACCGACTCGACCCGTACCTTGAAGACCGCTGCGACCGCGTGCCGCTGGATCGGCCTAGCGATGCTGGCCGCCACGATCATCATGGCGATCGCCCATGTCACCTCCTTTATGCCCTACCTCCCTGTCATCGTGATCGCGCTTGGGGCGATCGTCGGCGATGTGTTGGTGCGCTCGCGGATACGGGCGGCTGAAGGCAAGCACTGACCGGATCGACGGAGTGGGGGCCCATCATGGGGGCGCGCGACAACGGCGGCAAGGCGGAGCCGCAGGCACGAGACGAGGCTCGAAGGTGGGCCCTCGTCGGTGCCTACGAGCGCGGCAACATGGGCGACATCCTTCTCCTGCGCGCCCCCAAGCTTCTCCTTACCCGCCCTGGCAGGGAGCTCATCCGCGCCGCTCCTTTCGCCCCGGCTCCTGGAGCTCTGGCCCCGGAGGGCGTCGTGCGCTGGTCCGATGAGCTGTCGGCCAGGTCTGCCGAGGTGATGTGGACCATCGGCGGGGCCGTCGGAGCGGTCTCCCCACAGCGTGCGGAGCATATCCGTAACTCCTCGTGCCTGGTGCGGCTACCAGTCGGCGCCGCCCAGAATGCGCGGTCAGCTGCTCGCGGACCTCCTCGGCGCGCATCCGGCCGAGCACACTCTCGCCTACATCCTCGTGCCGGACGCCTTCCCCCACAGGGCGGGGACCGTGCGCGTCATGAACTCCGCGGATCTCACAACGCTAGGACTTCCCCCACCCCGATCCGCCCGCAGGATTCTGGAGGGTCTCAAGCGTATCCCCTTGCTCTCGGCCAGGGACTCGGACTCGCAAGCGCTGTGCCTGGAGCACGGGATCACGGCTGAGCTCGCACCGGATGTCGTCCACACCCTGCTGGACAAGGTTGGCGACCTACCCGCCTCCCCGAACCCTCCCCGTGCTGATGCAAGTCTCGGACGCCTACCTCGCGCAGGTCGGCGCCGGCGCGATTCTCGATCCCCTGACCTCCTCAGGCGCAGTGGCTCGGAGGGGCGTGACGATCATGTGCACGGGCACTGCGTCCGGGAACGATTTCCTTCGATAAAGCCGAGGAACTCGCGGCGGGGCTCGCTGGACGCGGGATCGGGGCGACGGTTGCGCGGGAGCGCGCCCCCGAGGCGCTCCTGCGAGTGATCGCCGGATCGATGGCTGTCGTCGCCACGTCCCTGCACGCGCGGATTATCGCGTGCTCCCACGCAGTACCACGGGTGAGTCTTCCCGTGGCGAAGGTGACGAGCTACGCGCGGAGCTGGGATGCCGAGATGCCCTTCGACGTCGCCGCGCCCGATCTCGGCGAGGCGCTTGACTCCACTCTCGCCACTAGCACCGCCGTTCAGGAAGATCTGGCACGACATCTAGCGGACACCGCGGAGCGCCAGGGACTTACGCCCGCCCGGCGCGCGGAAGAGATGTCGCAGAATGGATGACTCATCCACCGCCTCCCCCGCGAGAGCCCTCTCACAGATCCATCCAACGAAGGAAAGGTCCAGCCCCATGAACGACAACCCTCCCGGGCCCGCGACTGACCGCTTCGCGTGGTTCCCTGGTCAAGGAGTGCAGCGCCGAGGAATGGGAATGAGGCTGCTCGCGAAGGATCCATACGTCGCTGATCTCTTCAAGCAGGCCTCCGAGGCACTCGGCTTCGATCTGCCCGCCCTCATCACCGACAGCACTGAGGAGAAACTCGCCCGCACCGAGAACGCGCAACCCGCGATCGTCGCCTCCAGCGCCGCGGGCTATCTCGCTTGGGCCCGGCAGTCGGATAAGGAGGACCTGCCCCAGTGGTTCGCGGGACATTCCATCGGCG
The DNA here is from genome assembly GCF_001807465.1 of Actinomyces sp. HMSC08A09. NCBI lineage: Bacteria > Bacillati > Actinomycetota > Actinomycetes > Actinomycetales > Actinomycetaceae > Actinomyces > Actinomyces sp. HMSC08A09. The sequence goes on from NZ_KV789152.1 coordinate 4,905, forward strand.
CCCTTTCAGCCGCCATCGCCTGTGGTCTCCTCCCCTTCGGTCAGGGCGTGCGCCTGGCCCGTCGTCGAGGGGAGCTCATGGGCTCCACCCCAGGGCAGGGCGGCATGCTCGCAGTATCCATCACGACGCCCGAGGCGCGGGAACGGGCGCTCGAGATCGCCAGCGCCCACAGATTGGAGGTGGCAGCGTTCAATGGGCCCCGCCAGATCGTCCTGTCAGGACCGGAGGACGGGCTGCGACAAGCGGTGGATACGATCGGCCGCCGCGGCACTCGTCTGAATGTCTCTCACGCCTTCCACTCACGGATGATGCAACCCGCTCAGGAGGCCTGGGACCAGGAGATCGCCGCAACAGCGCTGGATGAGTCGGTATTCGCAGCAGGTGTGCGCCCTTATTTCGGCTGCTGCTCCGCCATCTTCGCCGAGGACTGCGAGGGCGTCCGAGAGGACCTTCGCATGGCACTGACCAAACCCGTGCGCTGGGACGCCGTGATCCAGGAGGCTTCGCATTGCACGAGCGGCTACATCTTCGGCGATGGCCGGATCCTCGCGCGCATGTGGCGTGATCGACCGAGGCATCTACGCATCGCTGTCATTAACGACAGCCACGAGGAGGTCCTGTGAGCACCACACACCCATCAGTTGAGGATTCCCACCAGAGGGGAGTGCCCTCGTCCGGCGCGCTAATCGTCGGTGGATCACGCGGCATCGGCCGTGCGTGCGCCCTCAAGCTCGCCGAAGCCGGATACGACATCGTCATCTCGTACCGCAGTCGTGCCGATGACGCCACCGGCGTGATCGCCGATGTCGAGTACATGGGACGGCGCGGTCTCGCGGTGCGATCCGACATATCTGACGAGAAGCAGGTCCGCAACCTCTTCCGAGAGTCCGTCGGATTCCTCGATATGCTCTCGAGTGTCATCATCAACGCCGGTGTCACCAAGGACGGGCTCATCGGGACGATGTCCTTCGAGTCATGGCACAAAGTCCTGCGGACCAACCTTGACGGAGCATTTCTGTGCTGTCGCGAGTCTGTCAAGCGCATGAGGAGGACCGGTGGCTCCATCGTGCTCATGAGTTCGATCTCCGGCTCGCATGCGAGCGCGGGGCAGACCAACTACTCCGCGAGCAAGGGCGGGATCAACGCGCTCACCCGCACACTCGCCAAGGAGGCCGCCAGCCTCGGAATACGCGTGAACGCCGTCGCACCGGGATTCACCGAGACCGAGATGGTCCGCCGCATGGACCCCAAGGCGCGCAGCGAGCTGACCTCGAAGATCCCAATGCAGCGCATGGCGACCCCCTTGGAGATCGCCAACACGGTGCGCTTCCTGGCGGGGAGCGAGGCGAGCTACATCACGGGCCAGGTCCTGACCCTCGACGGCGGTCTCACCCTCTGACTTATCCAATCAACTCCAGTGCTTCGAAACCCCATAGAACGGAGAGAACCATGAACACCCAGGAGCTCCGAGAGATCGCTCAGGCCCGTACCGACCTCAATGCGCGGATCAAGGAGATGCTCGTCAACGAGTTGGATCTGCCCATCGAGCCTGGGCAGATCGATTCCGATCAGCCTCTGTTCGGGAGGGGACTGGAACTGGACTCCCTCGACACGCTCGAGATCGTCTCGGCGATCGAGGAGACCTTCGCCGTCTACCTCACCGATGACAACCAGCATATCTTCGGCTCGGTGAACAAGCTGGCTGACAAGATCGAAGCCCAGTCGTGAGTGCGGAGCCACAGCCCACGAGCGCGGCGGCCGTGGGCGCTGAGGAGAAGCCCCCGGAGGCCCTTCCCGCAGCTTTCCGCCGGATGCCGGTCGAGGCCTCGGATCTCATGAAGGTGCTGCCGCACCGTCATCCCTTCGTCTTCCTCGACCGGCTCATCGAGCTGGATCCGGGCAGGAGAGCGGTCGGGATCAAGAATGTCAGCGTCTCAGACCCAGTCTTCGCGGGGCACTTCCCCGGCGAGCCCATCTTCCCAGGGATCTTCCTCGTTGAGGTCGCGAGCCATGTGGCTGGTCTCGTCATGGTGGGCACACCCAAGCATTCGCTGACGCGCGGATACATGGCCCGCATTAAGTCGTTCAAGTTCATCCGCCTGGTACGGCCAGGCGATCAACTGCGCATCGAGGCGCGGCTCAAAACGCTCGTGGGCGCGCTCGGCGACTTCGTCGTCAGCATCACGGTCAACAAGACCGAGGTCGCCTCGGGTCAGATCGCGGTCATGTTCTCCACCGAGGAGGCAGTCCCGTGACGATCCTGTACCACCCATTTAATTCCGAGAAGGATTCGGAGGCGGTCGCCCGCTTCTTCACCCGCCTGGGGTACGGATCGGCCGGACGCGCGGGCGTCCCCCTGGATGCCACCGGTCTTCGACGCTCCCTAACGGAGAGTGGCCTGCGCTACGCCTGCGTGGCCCAGGACGGCGGGCGTGTGGTCGGCACCATCATGCTGCTTGAGCGCGCGGACGGATTCGCCGCAGGGCCCGGCGAGCTCTTCGGCGACCATTACCTGGTGGACCCCCTGCACCGCAATAGCCTCGTCTCGGGCCGCCTGCTCACCGCGATGTTCCAGTACCTCATCGCAGCGGAGGTGGGAACGGTGCGGCTGAGGGTCGACCCGGCGAACGAGGTAGCGCGGCGTCTCTACGCCCAGGCGGGATTCCGGGCCGTTGGTCCTCCGATCTCCAACGGTGATGGTTTCGTCGAGATGGTCAATCATCTCCCCGGTGTCCTCCATCTCCTGGGCGAGGAGGAAGGGATCACTGACACTCATGAGGCCCCCCCGGAGATCCTCAAGCATTTCATGCGGCGCATCCGCCACAGCGGAGATCGCGGAGGCGTAGATACCCACACCGACGGAACGAGGACCATCACTTTCGACTTCGACCTCCACCAGCGTTCTTTCCACCTCGTCCTGGATGCCCATTCGGGAAGGCTCATCGCGCTAAACGTTGATGGCAGTCCCCGGGAGGATCTCGTCGCCTGGGCGAAAGGGGCTGGCGCACCGGCTGCGCCCGGGCCCGCAGAGCCTTCCGCCCCCCGTTCCATCGGGCGTTTCTCCGCGCGCATCGATGAGCGCGGCTCCCTGGTGGTCGAGCATCCCGATCACGCCGGTCCCGTCCTCGTGGATCCCTTCCCAGACGGGCACGGCCTCCAGATCGCCCCGTTCCGACCTCCACTTCTCCCGTTGTCCACCGAGGAGACACCGCAGGGCTGGATCCAGACCTGCGAGCAGGGCGGGGTGCACGTGATCCGGAGAATCGCGCTGACGGCCTCCGGGATCGATATTGACTCCGCCTCCCAAGGGGGAGGACCACGAGGACTGGTCATGCAGCCTTTGTGCCTCCTGCGCACCACCGAACTGGCCATCACCGATGAGCGGCGCGAGCGCGAGGGTCACCTGCGCCGCGGCGCATGGCCGCTCCACCTCAGCGGCTTCGAGGCCGCGCTCGACCCGCAAGAGGCGGTGAGCGCCGACGGCGCCCGCCACACGTATACGGACCGCGCCCATGGCATCACGACCTCACTGTCGTGGAAGGGCAGCGGACTCCTGCGCCCGTACGGCGCCTGCCTGGCCGACGACAAGATGAGTGTCAGGATCGAACTCGGTGAGATCCCGGCAGTCAATCCCCACCCGGATCCTCCGGCGCGTGTCCGTTCCACCGCTCCGCTTGCCTGGGTCGCCTCTGGTGAGCAGTCCTACGCGTGTGCGGGCCAAGCCAACTCGCGGATCCTGGTTCGAGATGGTGGGGTCGTTCAGTGGCGGGTGGCGGGGCGCGTGGTCGCTAGCAGTATCGGCGGCGGTGGTCGGCGCTCCCGTGTGGCAGCGCAGCCCTGCCTCTGGCCAGCGCTCTCGGAGTTCCCCCGCTACGACCTCCAGTACGGCGAAGGCCTTGCCCCACATGGCGGGATCCCCTTCCTCCCCGAAGCAGATCCCTCAGCGCATCCTGCACTCGGATCGTGGACGCTCGAGGCGAGCGAGGACCTGAGCCTCCTGGTACCACAACTGCGAGCACCCGCTGGAGAGGGCGAGGCGGTCGTGAACCTGCGTCTGCCCATCGATCCTCAAGGGATCGCGATGGCGGACAGCGACGGTGATCTCGTCGTCCACCATCACGACGGGATGGAATGGTCGGCATGGACGTCGGTGGCGCGGATCCCCCTAGGGGCAAAACGCTACCTGCGGATCGAGCCGCTCGAGGCGGCGCGCCCCGTGATCCTCGTGCGAGCGCGCCTCAAGAGCTGGGTCCTGTCCCTCTATTCTCAGCGCAGCGCCTCCGCGACGAGCCTGTCCCACTGGAGCTTGGCCCTCGAGGAGTCCGCCGCTGAGTTCTCGGGCGCTGAGGCCCAGGACCACTCCGGAGACCAGACGGGTGGGAGCGCCTGATGTCCACGCAGGCCGCGATGTTCCTATGCCCGTCGAAGTTCTCGATCGGCGAGTTGCACAACGCGCTGGTGGCCGGGCGAGATCTTCTGGCTGGCGGATGGCGCGTCCAGTGCATGGTGAGCCGCAGGAATCTGGACTACGCCAAGTCGAGCGAGACGGACGCGGAACTCCTCTCCGAGAGTGGGAAGGACGCAGAAGCGGTTCTCCATCGCGTCCGGGCCATCGCGCCCGATCTCCTGGTGCTGGCCGACCACCACATCTGGGCGCTCGAGCCCACTGCTGCGAGTATCCGTGAACTGCTCGAGCTGGGCTTCCCAAGCCTCGCTGCGGACTCGCTGTGCCTGGGGCCCGGCGCCCGCTCTCTCGAGCTCGCGATCGCTCATCATCCAGGGCGCCGAACGCATACGCCGATGATTCCCGTCAACCGTCGATCTGCCTGCTCTGCCCGAGGGTCTCCCCATCATCCGAGCGGTGCCGGTTGCTGGCCCGCGCAAGGAAGGGGCGTTCGCGAAGTATGCCTCGGGAGCGCGCCCCACGCGCTCGAAGAACCAGGTCCGGCAGCGGCTCGGATTCGAGCGAGGCCGGCACCTGCTCGTGCTCGCGCGCTCCGCGTGGACGGCAGCCACCCACGCCCAACTCGCCCGTGGACGATCTCGTGGCCGCGATCGCGCGGAGCGGCCCCGAAGACCTACTACCAGTACATGGATGACTGGTTCTCCGGCATCCTGGACCTGGTCGACGAGCCTATCGCCATCGTGGGCATCCAGGGCACCTCACGGGTCGAGGCCAGTACCAGCAGAACGCAGTTCGTCTCGACGGGACTGCTCGACGTCGACGAGTTCGACTCGCTCCAAGCCGCTGCGGATCTCTACGTGTCTGACAATCTGACCTCGGGCGTCATGGCCCAGGCCGCTCCCCTCGGAACCTCTGTCCTCGCAATGCTGAACACGACGGGCGCGAGTCCAGAGGCATTCCCGAGCTCCGCACCCGCCCAACAGGAGAGGAGGAAGGAGGGGGCATCGAAGGAATGGGCCTCCTAGGGGCAGCGCAGTACCAACCACCACAAACCAAGTCCCAACAGAACCCGGATAAGGAGCAGTCATGACCGCATTCGACGAGTATCAATCCCTGCGCACCACCTTCGCCGTCTATCCCCGGGGCCGCGCTGTGGCGCGTGTATCGGGCCCTGAGCGCGAGGGCTTCCTCTCCGGCCTCCTCGCGCGGACCGTTGAGTTCAGTGGCCCCGGCACACTGCTGGAGAGCCTTGTCCTCGATGAAGAGGGCCGCCCTATTGACCAGGTCCTCGTGCTCGTCGAGGACGATGATCTCCTCGTGCTCAGCGACGACCCGGCGCGATTCCTCGATTCCCTCGCCACTGAGGCGGACTCCGCGGGCAACGTGACGGTGGAGATCCTCCCCGGCGCGACGAGCCTGGCAGTTGAGGGCCCTGCGGCATGGCGGGCTGTCGCGGCCCTCGTCAACGGGGAGATCGCGACGCTCGCGCTCGGCGAGTTCGTTCCCGTCCACATCGACGGCGTCTTGGAGGACGGGAAACTCGCGCGCACGGGGACCACCGGGGAGTACGGCTACGTGCTGACCGGTCGCTGCGACGCCGATCAGTTGCGCGCCTACCTGCTCGGGGCAGTCAAGAACGCCGTCGGCGTCGAGATCGGCCGCGAGGCACTGCTTCGGGCCAGCTTCGAGGTCGCGCACCCGATGTTCCCCGAGCTCTTCGCTGGTGGCCTTGGGATAGCCGAGGCCGGCGCGCAGTGGCTGACAGGCCTCGATCGCGAGGACGACTACCGCGGTCGCGTCGATTCCCCCCAGGAGCGTACGGCTGGCATCGTCGCCGTTCGCAGCGAGGCCGGTCATGTGCCAGCCGCGGGGACCGAGGTGACGGCCGCGGGCGAGCCGGTGGGGACCATCCACTGGGCATCCCGGCTCGAGGGCGCCGAGGATAGCTTCGGACTAGCCCTCCTCGAGGTCCCGTGGTGCGTGCCCGGCTTGGAACTTGAGGCTGGCGGGGTGAGTCTGCGCACCGTTTCCCGCCCCGCCGTCGATCCCCGGTCCTGGACGGAGCCAATCGGATGAGCGCCTCGCCAGAAGACATCGTCATTACCGGGATCGGCCTCCTCACCGCCGTCGGCGGAGATGTCGAGGAGAGCTGGAGCAACATCCTCGCAGGCCATTGCGGAATCCGCCAGACTACCATCGTACCAATCGACCGAGAGGTCAAGGTAGCTGGCCAACTGAGCATCCGGCTGGACGACGACGGTCTCGTGACAGCGGATGCACTATCCGAACCTCCTGGGCAGGACCGCTGCATCGAGATCGCGCGCCGGGCCGCGCAGGAGGCACTGGCCCACGCCGGTCTACTCGACAGCGGCGCCTACGATCCTGAACGCCTCGGCATCGTGCTGGGCTCCTCGTTGGGAGGTCAGCGACTCGGGGAGCGCTTCCACCGGCAGTGGGTCGCGAGCGGACTGGCATCCGCCGATGGCCATCTCCTCATCGACTACCCCATCGACGCGGTTCTCGATGATCTCGCCCGCCGGCACAACCTTCGCGGTCCGCGCTGCGTGCAGTCCAACGCGTGCGCGGCCGGCGCCGTCGCGATCGCCCTCGCCCTCGAGCTCCTGCGCGATAACCGCGCCGATGCCGTCCTCACCGGTGGTGTCGATCCGCTCGCGTACCTGTCCTTCGGAGGTTTCCAGGACCTGGGCGCGCTCGATCCCCTCGGATGCGCGCCGTACTCGCGCAGCACCGGCACCACTCTCGGGGAGGGGGCGGGCTGCCTCGTGCTCGAGCGCAGGGGGGCCGCAGAGGAGCGCGGCGCGCGCCCTCTCGCGGTCGTCGCCGGTTTCGGCCTCAGCGCGGACGCCTATCACCCCACCGCTCCGGATCCGAAGGGAGTGGGCGCGAGGGCCGCCATGGCGCGCGCGTTGGAGATGGCCGGTGTCAGCACTGGCGACGTCGACTATATCAACGGCCATGGCACGGGGACACCGTCCAATGACGTCACTGAGCCGCGCGCCATCAAGGACCTCTTCGGTCCGACGCCGCCGCCGGTGAGCTCGACCAAATCGATCACTGGTCACACACTGGGCGCCGCAGGGGCCGTGGAGGCGGTTGTCTCCGCTCTCGCGATCAGGGACGGGAAGCTCCCGCCAACAGTGATCCCCCCGGGCGCTGAGACAATCCCCGGTCTGGACGTCGTGCCCGATCAAGCGCGGGACGCCGATGTGCGGGTCGTGGTCTCGAACTCCTTCGCCTTCGGGGGGAACAATGCCTCCCTCGTGCTCGCAGCGCCTGGAATAAGGCACGAGCAATCGCCCCTCTCTTCACGGCAGGTCGTTATCACGGGGATCGGCGCCCTTGCGGGGGACGCAAAGAATGCGACGGATCTGGCCTCGCACTTCCGCGAGCGCAAGCGCGCCTATGGTGGCACGTTCGTCGATCTCGAGGGCCGGGGGCTGTTCCCCACCGCTGAGATCCCCCCGGCGAACCATCGCCAGGGGATCAACCCCCGCCTCTATCGCAAGATGGACAATCTCCCCCGCCGAGCCGCCGTCGCCGCCTCACAGGTGCTCAATGCGCGAGCACTGAGCAGCGCGGAACGCTCAGGCACTGGAGTGATCTGTGCGACGAGCGGGCCGATCGACTCAATCGAGACCTTCGAGCGGGCATTGATCGAGTCAGGCACCGGTAGCGCTCGGGACTTCCCGAACACCGTCATGAACGCCGCCGCCGGATACGTGGGACTGTTGAACGGGCTTCGCGGCCCCACCGCCACCCATTACGGCAGGGGCCCGGCATCCGTGACAGCGCTGTACTTCGCCCAGCGCCTCATCGCCACGGGTCACGCCGATCGGATCATCGTGCTCTCCACGGATGAGACGCCGGCGTCAATGGTCGCGGGGTACGCCTGGATACCGGGGTACATGTCACGCGACGATTGCCGGCCGTTCGAGGGATCGGGACGCCTCCTCGGAGGCGCCGGAGTGGCGATCCTGCTCGAGGCGGCGGAGCTTGTTCCGTCCGACGCCGCTGTGCTGGGTCGCATCCGCGGCTTCGGGATGACGGGGGGCTCCGCCCGTAACGGTCGGATGGACACCGACGGCGCGCCATGGGCGCGCTCCTTCGAACTCGCGCTGGCGGAGGCAGGAGTCGGTGCGGATGACGTGGATCTCCTGGTCTCCGACGCATGCGGTGTTCCAGGCATCGACGATGTCGAGACCCGCGCCCGGACGCTGGCGGGGCTGGAGCGGACGGAGCTCTTCGCCCCCAAGGCCTTCGTCGGGGACACGCGAACATCAGCCCCCATGATCGGGCTTGTGCACGGCCTGACAGCTGGCGCTGATGCCGGGAGCACCTTCCTGGTCTCGTCCAGCGACAGCGGTGGGACGTATGGAAGCCTCCTCGTCGAGGTCGGCCCGGGTGCCCGGGTCTGAGCGATCCGGCGAGGTTCTCCTCGCAGCCGGGGTCTCGCGATCGCCGCGCGATGCGCTCGGCCGGGCCGCCTCGCCGTCCGGCCGAGCGCTTATCGCCGCTGTCGCCGCGCGAGTGGTGACCTGCGAGGGCGGGGTCGCCTGCCTGCCTCGCACCCAGGCGGACCATCGCCACCGGTGCGGAACCTGCGGGCGCTGGTGGTCGGCCTCGCATGTCGGCAACCGCTGGGTGGTGGCCTCGTCGAGGCGGCCACTGGGCATTGATCTGGAGGATGACCGACGGCGACCACGCGCATGGGCGGTCGCCTCGCGCTGGTGCGGCGTCCCGGTCACAGGCCCCAGCGGCTGGACCCAGGCGGAAGCCCTGTGGAAGGCCACTGGGAAGGGGCTACGGACTCCGCGCGATGGTGAGATCCTGATCCCAAAAGAGCCGGGCCACGGATGGCTTCCCAGTCGAGACGCGCTCTGGACGATCCGCACGGTGGCTCGACGGGGATTCACCTGCTCTCTAGCGCTCCAGCGGGACCATGCTCGCGAGGGCGCCTCAGCGGATGGTGATCAGTGCCCTCCGGAGGTCATCGTCCTGCGCGGCGGCGATGCCGAGGGAGAGGCCCTTCTCGCTCTTTTCGGGCGCGGCACCGGACCGGCCAAGGGAGGATCGATCCCTCCGCGTTAACCGCTGTCCCGCATCGACGGGGCCGGGCCTGGCGCGAGCGCGAGCTCGCGCATCCTCCCAGGCTCGACTCCCAGCCGCTCGCGCACCCAGTCATCGTCGTACACCGTGTCGAGGTAGGACGTGCCGCCGTCGTGGAAGAGCAGCACGACCTTGCTCCCAGGCTCCAAGGAGGACTCTCTTTGGAGGAATGCCTGTGCCACCGCCCCGGACGACCCACCCAGAAGGAGCCCCTCCAGCAGTGCGAGGCGCCAGCAGCCCGCCACGGTCTGGGTATCGTCGACACGGATGACCCCGTCGAGGCGCAGATCCTTCGCGAGCGGCGGCTCAACGCCCGCACCGAAGCCGGGGATCAACCGACGCCCCGGTTGGCCTCCAAAGAGCACACTGCCCATGGCATCGACAGCAGTGAGACGGGTGGAGAGGCCGTGCTCGGCGCAGTAGCCCGCGCAACCGCTGATGGTCCCGGTGGTGCTCGTAGCCACGAAGAGCTCGTCGACGTCCCCGTCCAGCGCGTCGGCGATCTCCGCCATCGTCCCCTCGCGGTGGGCACGGGGATTCGCGGGATTCTCGTACTGGTTGAGGTTCACGGCGCCGGGGACCTCCGCGAGGATCTGGGCCACCCTGCGGCGCCGCGTGGCCAGGAGATCGCCAAGATCGGGATCGGGCTCCCAGATGACCTCAACCTGCGCGCCATAGGCCTTCATCGCTGTCACAGCGGATCGGTTCGTCCGCGCGTCCACGATGCACAGGAAGCGCACTCCTTCGAGGCGGCACGCACGGGCGAGTGCGATGCCCAGGTTGCCAGAACTCGATTCCACGACCAGGGATCCCTCGCGCACACGGCCGGAGGCCATCGCGTCTCGGAGCAAGGAGCGAGCCGTACGGTCCTTGGCGCTGCCAGCGGGGTTGAAGAGCTCGAGCTTGCCGTATACCTCAAGGTCATCACGGGTCCCGAGGTTCCACAACCGGAGCAGAGGGGTGGCCCCGATGAAGTCCGACATGTCCTGAATCGGCGGGGGGATCAGCCGTGGGTATTGGGGGGACACTGTTCTCTCCTATCCGGCGAAGGGCGAGCGATCCGGGGGTTCCACCCCTGGATCCGGAGTTTTCTCCCTCGGGCTGTCAGGCGCGCGAGCGGAGCGCATGGGTGAGCTCATCCGGCTGATGAGCGTCCTCTGGATGTACATGGGGATAAGGCCCGCCAGGACGATCACGACGATCTGGGCCACGACATCCCTCGTGCCTGTAAGAACCATTCCCAGGATGACAAGCCCACTGGCGGAGAACGTGATCATCCAGATGGAGGTGAGCAGCCGCTTGAAGCGGACAAATGGCTGACTCTCACCCACCTCTTTCGGCACGCTCCTGCGCGCGATAGGGGGAGTAAAGGGAACCTCTCCCAGGAGAAGGAAGAGTAGGACCACCACTCCTTGGAACAGCTGGACGCCTGCCACCATGTGATAGAGAGTGCTCGAGTTCGGGCAAGAAGATTCAATACGGTGAACCCTGCGAAATAGACGAGTGTAGCCCCACCAAGAATCATTTCAGAAGGGCGGTACCCTGACCTCAGGGAGCCGATGATGATGACGAGGAGCGCTCCGGCAGCCGCGAGCATCGCCACCCCAGCGGGGCTGATCAACGCGTGTCCGATGCCGAACAGGATCCAGGGAAGTAGGCGCGTCAGGACCTCCACGAGACCTCCAAAGGACAAGTACGAGACCCTCAGGCCTCGTGCAGCAGATTCATAGCGAGAATGTGCGCGGCCGATGACGGACGGCTTCCACGCCGCACCGATGCATCGGGTTTACTGACCTCACCAAGTGTAGCCATAGAGCCCCGAGCCCGTGAAGACACCGACGAGACTCATGAAGGGCGTAGGGTTATCGGCGTGAACGTGGTGCT
>NZ_KV789153.1:0-55779 GCF_001807465.1 Actinomyces sp. HMSC08A09
GGCGACCCGTGCGGGTCGCCGCCCTTCGTAGGAGGCCGTGTCACTGGTGACTGGTGGAGCCGAACCATCCTGATCGGATGGGGACCGTCGTGATGGGGCTCCGTTGGCCACTCCCGAAGGTGCTCACGGCGATGGGCCGGGAGGCGATCACGGCCTGGAGGATCACGACCCCTGCAGGATCACAGGCTGGAGATGGAGCTCTCGCCGCCGTCCTCGACGTTGGCCAGCAGGTTCTGCAGGTAGCTCTTGAGGCGAGTGCGGTAGTCGGACTCGAAGCGGCGCAGCTCGTCGATCTTGTGCTCGAGGTTGGCACGCTCCTTCTCCAGCTGGGCGAGGGTGCGGTTGCGCTGGTCCTCGGCCTCGCGCACGATCTGCTCACCGGTGGAGCGGGCCTCGGTGACGATGCGCTCGCCCTCGGCCTTGCCGTTGGCGACGTGCTCGTCGTGAAGGCGCTGGGCCAGCTCGAGCATGCCGGAGGCAGCAGCCGGGCCCTGGCCGCCGGTCTCGCCGGCGGAGACGGCCGGCATGGACATGGCAGGCTCCGCCTGAACCGGAGATACGGGGGAAGCGGGTGCGGAGGGGATGGCAGCCCCCTCGCCGAGCTGGGCCACTCGGCGGTTGGCGGCCTCGAGCTTGGCCTTGAGGTCGGCGTTCTCAGCCTCCAGCTGACGCATGGCCTCGACTACCTCGTCGAGGAACTCGTCGACCTCGTCCTGCTCGTAGCCCTCACGGAACTTGGTCGCCTGGAACTTCTTGTTGAGGACGTCGTCTGCTGTCAGCAGCGTCATGGGTCGTCACCTCGGTGTCGTTACGGATAAGGTCACGAGCACCGGGCATCCGGTCACTCATGCGGACAGAGTACCTGAACTCGAGGTTCAGGCCACATCAAGCGCGCTATCTCACGCTGACGTGAGAACAGCACTCTAGCGGTTCGCTCACAACTTCACACCTGTTCAGATGAGAAGCCCGAGGAACCACTGGATGATCCAGATCCCGAAGACCAGGACCAGGAAGCTCAGGTCGATACCGACCCCTCCCAGGCGTGCCATGGGAACCCTCCGACGGATCACTCGCAGAGGAGGATCCGTCAGAGCGTAGACAAGGTTGGCCAACACCAGGACGACCCCCTGGGGACGCCACTGGCGGGCGAAGACCTGAATCCAGTCGAGCACGACCCTGACCAGGAGGATGAGGAAGTACAGGCTCAGAATGCTCGACAGGATCCCGGCTACCGCAGAGACGAGGTTCACGTACGAGTCAGCTCAGCTCTGGTTGAAGAAGCGGCCGCGGGCCTCGGCGACCTCGCCGCCGTCGATCTCCACGCTGGCCGGGGTCAGCAGGAACACGCGCGGAGTGACACGCTCGATGGCACCGTGCAGCCCGAAGACCAGACCGGCGGAGAAGTCCACCATGCGACGCGCGTCGGACTCGCTCATGCCGGTGAGGTTGATGATGACGGGGACGCCGTCACGGAAGGACTCGCCGATGATCCTGGCCTCGTTGTAGGTCGAGGGGTGAACCGTGACGATGCGGCGAAGGTCGGGGGCAGCGGCAACGGGATCGGGCGCAGCCGGGGCAGAGAAGTCCTCGTACCCCTCGTCAACGAAGTCCTGCTCGTGCTCCTGCACGGCGTAACCGGCATCGGCAGCCTCGTAGCTGTCCTCGTAGGTCTCTTCCTCCGGCTCCGAGTAGCCGAGGAAACTGGTCATACTGCGCAGCGCGCCCATTTATCGCTCCTTGGTTCGTCCGGTCCCCTGCGTTCCGGATGTGCTGCGACGGTATCCGTCCCCGTGACGCCGCACGGGGACCTCACCTCGGCGTGTCCCCCACCTCAGGTTTCAGGAAGGTCACGCCCAGGAGTTACTCAGCAGACGGGCCTTATCGCGGAACTCCAATGCCTGCCAGACGTCCAGTCACTCCGTCACGGCGGTAGGAGAAGAAGCGAGGGTCCTCGTAGGTGCACCACTGACCAGCGCTGATGTGACCAACACCGGCGCGCTCGAGCTGGGCGAGGACCCCTGCCGCAACATCAAGGCCGGGCGTCCCCCACGATGTGCGCGAGGCGCACGCCGGTTCGCGCTGCGCGGACAGGGCAAGCATCTCCTCGGGGACCTCGTAGCAGGAGCCGCAGATCGACGGCCCCACGGCGGCCCACAGATCCGCCGGTTCCACTCCGCTGCGCCGAAGGAAGTCGATGGTGGCGGGGACGACGCCGTCGAGCATGCCTCGCCGACCGGCGTGCACGGCGGCCGTCAGAGCTCCGTCCCGGGACGCGAGCAGGACGGGGACGCAGTCGGCCACGAGAACGCAGCAGCCTGCAGGAGCCCCGCCCGTCCGAGAGTCCAGGACGAGGGCGTCCGCAGTGGGAACGTCACCGGCCTGGGCCGTGGCCACGACGGTGGAGTGAACCTGGTTCATCCAGGCCAGGTGGCGCCCCTGCTCGAGCCCGAGCAGCTCCTCGAGCCGACGACGATGACAATGAACACGTTGCGAGTCGTCCCCGACGTGGAGCGCCAGGTTCCACCCGTCATATGCGGCCCCTTCCTCGCGCTCCGCACCCCGGTCCTGAGCGCCGCCACCCGGGGCCGAGACGGGACGGGCCCGCAGGCCGCGGGTGGTGAAGAACCCACGAGCCCGCGGGCCCAGATCCACCTCGATCAGATCCGAGGCCTCAACGGCGGTGGTGTCGCACATGTTGCCGCGCCCCCGGACAGCGATGCCGCTCAGCGCAGGAAGTCGGGCAGGTCGATGCCGTCATCGTCGGCGTCGACCCCGATCACCTGAGGAACCTCAAGATCGGAGACCGAGTGCTGCTGCGCCGGCACCGAGCCGTAGGAGCCGTAGGACTCATCCACATAGGCCGGCATGCTTCCTGAGGAGAGGGCCTCGGCCGCACTGACCTCCGACAGGTGCGCCGCGGCCGCCGAGGAGGAGGAGGGCGGCGGAGCCAGCGGGACCGGACGAGTCACCGGGTTCTGGGCGGCATGGGCGCCACCACGAGGAGCCGGGGCCGGGGGCAGGTCGTCGACCGGGGAGGAGGGCACCGGCGGCACCGCGGCGGCGCGCGAGAGTCGAGTCATCGGGTCGGCCAGGCCACCAACGACCGGCTCGGAGTCGAAGCCGGCGGCGATGACCGTCACCCGCACCTCGTCTCCCAGGGCACCGTCGACCACGTTTCCGACGATGATGTTGGCCTCGGGGTGGACGGCCTCGCGCACCAGGTTGGCGGCCTCGTTCATCTCGAACAGACCCAGGTCGGAACCGCCCTGGAAGAAGAGCAGCACGCCGTGGGCGCCGTCGATCGAGGTCTCCAGCAGCGGCGAGGCGATGGCCTCCTCGGTGGCCGTGATCGCGCGCCCCTCACCGGTGGCCGAGCCGATGCCCATGAGCGCGCTGCCGGCGCCCTGCATGACGGACTTGACGTCGTTGAAGTCGACGTTGATGAGACCGGGGGTCGTGATGAGCTCGGTAATGCCCTGGACACCCTGAAGAAGGACCTGGTCGGCCTGCTTGAAGGCGTCAACGACGGAGATGTTCTTGTCGGCGATCTGCAGGAGGCGGTCATTGGGGATGACGATGAGGGTGTCGACTTCCTCGCGCAGCGCCTGGACGCCGTCCTCGGCCTGGGCCGAGCGGCGGCGTCCCTCGAAGGAGAAGGGACGGGTGACCACACCGATGGTCAGCGCGCCGATGCTCTTGGCCAGACGAGCGACGACGGGGGCTGCGCCGGTGCCGGTACCGCCTCCCTCGCCCGCGGTGACGAAGACCATGTCCGAGCCGTCGAGAGCCTCGCGGATCTCGGACTCGTGGTCCTCGGCGGCCTTGCGGCCGATCGCCGGGTCGGCCCCCGCTCCCAGCCCTCGAGTCAGGTCCCGCCCGACGTCGAGCTTGACGTCAGCGTCGGACATGAGCAGCGCCTGGGCGTCGGTGTTCACGGCGATGAACTCCACGCCACGCAGATCGGCCTCGATCATGCGGTTGACGGCGTTGACACCGCCGCCACCAACACCGACGACCTTGATCTCTGCCTGGTAGTGCTGTGAGTCGTCCACAGCCATGCTCTCGACCACTGGCGTCCCCTCCGCGAGTTTCGTCATGAGCCCTCCGACGAGGACTCCCCTCAAACCTCAACCTCAAGTTAAGGTCAATACTTATGTCATTCTCTGAACGACGGGCTTAACGCTATGAGACATCCAGGACGTCGCATCGCATTGAAGCCCGGCGTGTTCGTGTGCAGTTGCCTGCGGATTCCCTGCTATATCACTGCAATTTACCTGCGATGAACCTGAAGGTTTACGGGTGCATGCTGCTGCGTGCCCCGCTGTTCCTGGAGATGCCGCGCAGCGTCGGAGCGCAGCAGCCGTTCAGGACGTCGGCGATGGTGCCACGGGGGTCGCGCCGGCGCTGTCAGCAGATCGTGTGGTGGGGCGATGCGGCGAGGAGACGTCGTAGATGGAGGCGGTGGTGGTCATGAGAGTCGCCAGGACGCGTGCCTTGAGCGCGTTGTCCTGGTTGTTGCCCCAGACCACGCTGGCCCCGCTGGACAAGGTCAGTGTGACCTGCCCCGCCTCGGTGGCGCTGC
This sequence comes from Actinomyces sp. HMSC08A09, assembly GCF_001807465.1. NCBI lineage: Bacteria > Bacillati > Actinomycetota > Actinomycetes > Actinomycetales > Actinomycetaceae > Actinomyces > Actinomyces sp. HMSC08A09. The sequence goes on from NZ_KV789153.1 coordinate 4,583, forward strand.
CGCTGCTCACCTGGGCCAGGGTCTCCGGCATGAGGGAACCCACCACCTGGGTGACGGCGGCGACCTGCTTGGCGGAGATCCTCTGTGGCCCCGATGCCTGCGCGGCGGGATCGGGCACGATGTTCACCAGGCCTGATGGCGGCTCGGAGACCCGCTCGAGGACCACGGCCTCGTTGTCGAGGACCTGGTAGCCGTCCGAGTCCTGCACGGTGGCCACCGGCACGCGCATCGTCAGGTGCACCCGCAGCCCGTGGGGCCAGGCCCTGGTCACCTGCGCCCGGCGCACCCGGACCAGCTTGTCACTGACCTGGGTGGAGAGCCGGCCGGTGTCGAGCCGCAGCAACGAGTCGCCCTCGTAGGCAGCCAGAACCTCGCGGACCTGCTGGTCCGAGACGCTGCCGTCCGAACCCGCCACGGAGATCCTCCGGGCCTGCAGACCCAGGAGGGGTGAGAAGGCCAGGGCCCAGACCGCCACGACGATGGCGACCACCACGACGGCGGCCCTCACCGCCCGTCGCAGCCGCAACCGGCGCACGGCGGCCTGACGCTCCTTGAGCCGATCGGCCAGTCCGGTGGAGACGACCCGGTCATCTCCACGGGAAAGAGCCACCTGCCTGCGGCCGAAGACGGTCAGCTCGGTGCTCGCCGCCGCGTCGGGGCTGGAGGACTCCTGGCGGGGGCTGGTGCGGCCGGCGCCCTCGCCACCGCGACGCGGGGCCGGCGAGGAGCTGGACGCGCCCCTCGACGTCGACGGACGCCTGGGTCGCGAGGCCGACCCGGCGCCGCCGCTCGGCTCCTTGGGGGTCCTGGGGGCCGAAGCGCTCCGGGGCCGCTTGGCGGGGGCCGCCGGCCCGGCCTGCTCGGTTCCGTGATGCGCCGGCGGGGTGCTCGGCGCGGATGGTCCCTGCACCGAGCGGGAGGGACGCGGACGCCTGGGTCCGGAGCGGCGCGGCGGGATGCTGGCCGGGGCGTCCTGAGCGCGGTTGGAGCGCTCCGGACGGGGGGCCGAGGGCTTCCTCATGCCCGCTCGTCCCGGTCCGCGGGCGAGGGGGCTGCACCGCCCTCGCGTGCCGCCAGGTCGCCCAGTACCGTGCCGGCGAGCTCGGTGACGTCTCCGGCACCGACTGTCAGCAGCAGGTCGCCAGGGCGCGCCAGGTCGGCCACCGCGTGGGCGGCATCGAGGCGCTCGGCGACGAACCTGGCGGTGCCACCGGGGACGCGCTGAGCGACCGTGTCCCCGGTGATGTCGGGGAAGTCCGCCTGAGTCTCCCTGGCGGGGTAGACGTCGGTGACGACAACGGCGTCGGCCAGGGCCAGCGCCTGTCCGAAGCGGTCGGCGAAGGCCCGGGTGCGGGAGAACAGGTGCGGCTGGAACAGGACCAGGACCCGACCGCCGCGCTCCTGGGCCACGCCCCGCGCCGTGCGCAGCAGGGCCTCGATCTCCGTGGGGTGGTGGGCGTAGTCGTCGATGACGCGCACACCGTCGGCCTCGCCCCGGTCCTCGAAGCGCCGACCCGTCCCCCCGAAGGCACCCAGTGCCCGGGCCATCAGGGCCGGTTCGACGCCGAGCTCGATGCCCGCGGCCCAGGCTCCGGCGGCGTCGAGGGCCACGTGGTCCCCGGGTACGGCCAGCACCAGCTCGACCGGACCGTGATGCGGCTCCTCGCCCGCGCCGCCGGCGGGCTCGCGGCCGGCGGCCGTGGTGAGGGTCAGCAGTCCCCGAGTGGATGAGGCCCCACGTTCCTGGATGTCCAGGTGGACGTGCCCCTCCCCCACGAGCACTCCGCCGGGGAGGGTGTCGGGGCCTGCGAAGGAGTAGGTGACGACGCGCAGGCCCTCGGCGGCAGCGGACTGCGCCAGGCGCAGTGCGCCGGCGTCGGCGGCGCAGGCGACCAGCAGACCCCCGGGCACCAGCCGGTGAGCGAAGTCGACGAATGCCGTCTCGAAGGCCTCCGCGGTGCCGTAGCTGTCGAGGTGGTCGGGCTCGACGTTGGTGACGATCTCCACGCGCGGGGTGTAATTGAGGAAGGAGCGGTCGGACTCATCGGCCTCGGCGACCAGGGCGGAGCCGCTGCCCAGGTGGGCCCCGGTGCCCAGGGCCCGCACGATCCCGCCGATGGCGAAGGAGGGGTCGGCTCTGGCCTCCGTGAGGGCCTCGGCGAGCATGCCCGAGGTCGTGGTCTTGCCGTGCGCACCCGCCACGGCGACGAAGTCCAGGCCCCGAGCGGCCAGGGCCAGCGCCTGGGACCGGTGGATGACGTCCTGGCCCCGCCGGCGGGCCTCGGCGAGCTCGGGGTTGGTCTCCTTGATCGCGGTGGAGACCACAACGGTGCTCCGCTCGGGCACATTCGCGGCGTCGTGCCCCAGGTGGGTCGTGATGCCCAGATCGGCCAGGTGGTCGAAGGCGGGACCCCCGTGGGCGTCGGAGCCGGAGACCTGGGCGCCGCGGGCCGCGAGCAGCTGAGCGACCACGCTCATCCCCGCTCCCCCGATGCCGATGAGGTGGAAGGCCCGGTCTGCCAGAGTGCAGTGGTCACCGTCGGTCGATCGGTGCGAAGTACGGGAGGCGTCCTGGGATGTTGTGGCGGTCATGCCGCATTCTCCTCGTCAGTGGGAGTGTCGTGGATGGAGGCGCACTGCCGGATAAGGGCGGCCAGGCGGGCCGCCGCATCCTGGACGCCGGTGGAGGCCGCGGCCCGGGCCATGGCGGCCTGTCGCTCAGGGTCGGAGATGAGCATGGCGAAGTCAAGGATGTCCGAGGGCTTGAGCTCGGCGTCGAGCACCATACGCCCGCCTCCGGAGGCCAGGACGTCAGCGGCGTTGAGACGCTGCTCGCCGTTGCCGATCGGCAAGGGGACGTAAAGCGCTGGAAGACCCAGGGCCGTGATCTCTGCGACGGTACCGGCACCGGAGCGGCACAAGACCCCGTCGGCGCAGGCATAGGCCTGTTCCATCGTGGTCAGGTAGTCGAGCACGTGGTACCGCTCAGCGAGGTCCTGCACAGCGCCCGAGGCCACTGCCGCCTCGAGGGCGGCGCGCACCGGGGCGTCCTTGTCCTTACCGGTCAAGTGCAGCACCTGCAGGCCGGTTGGCAGGGAGTGCAGAGACTCGCTCAGGACCTCGTTGAGGTGCTGGGCCCCCAGGGATCCGCCCGTCACCAGCAGGGTGGGCAGGTCGGGGTCGAGTCCCAGCGCCTGAGCGCCCTCGACGCGGGCATGGCGGGTCCCCTCGTCCGTGGCACGCTGCGCGACCAGGGTGGCGATGGCCGGGCGCAGCGGCAGTCCTGTGACCTCGGTGCAGCCCTTGGAGGCCTTGAGACGGGTCGAGGCGAAGGTCAGGGCGACGGCCTGGGCCCAGGAGGCGCCCAGCCGGTTGGCCAGGCCTGGGCGGGCGTTCTGCTCATGGATGACGACCGTAACCCCGGCCTTCCTGGCGGCCAGGTAGGCAGGGGTCGACACGTAGCCGCCGAAGCCGACGACGACGTCGGCCTTGACCTTCTCAATGGCCTCAGTAGCCGCGCTGATCGCCTTGCCCAGCCGGTGCGGCAGACGCAGCAGGTCACCGCTGGGGCGCCGCGGCAGAGGGACTCTGGGGACCAGGGCCAGCTCCAGGCCGGCCTCGGGCACGAGCCGCTTCTCCAGTCCCTCGGCGGTCCCCAGGACGAGGATCTGCGTGCCGGGGTCACCGCCCAGGGCCGGGTCCCGCAGGGCCGCAGCCGTGGCCAGCAACGGGTTGACGTGGCCGGCGGTGCCCCCGCCGGCCAGCAGCACCCGCAACGGCCGGGGCCGCTCCGAGCCGCTGGGACGCTCCTGCTGGGGCGAGCCTGCGCTCTCACTTGTCTCGGGCACGGTTCCTCCTAGGGACAATGACTGCCAGGGAACGACGCAGCGCCCCGGGACTCGTGGACAGGGCCTCCTGCGCACCGGGTTCGTGGCGCGCGAAGGCCAGAAGCACCCCGATGGCCAGGAGGACCGACACCAGCGCGGTGCCTCCACGGCTGACGAGGGGAAGCGGGACGCCCAGCACCGGCAGCGCACCGGTGACGACCCCCATGTTGATGATCGCCTGCCCCACGATCCACGCACCGATGGCCGAGGTCGTAGCCACGACGTACAGGGAGGTGTGGCGTCTCATGAGCCGCAGGCAGCAGGCGCCGATGACGGCGAACAGGGCGATGACGACGAGGGTGCCCACCAGCCCGAACTCCTCGCCGAGCACAGCGAAGATGTAGTCGGAGTCCGCCTGGGTGAGGTAGCCCCACTTCTGGCGCGACGATCCCGGACCCACGCCGAGCCAGCCCCCGGTCCCCAGCGCCCACATCCCGTGCTTGGGCTGGTAGCCCACCCCCATGGGGTCTGCGCCCTCGGGATGGATCCAGGCGGTGATCCGGGCGCGGCGGTTGGCACTGAGCATGGAGGCCGCCGCGAACATGACGATGCCGCCGGCCCCCAGGAGGGCGAACCAGCGCTTGCGCATTCCGCCCACCCACAGGGCCCCGGCGACGATGATGACCAGGATGATGACGGTTCCCAGATCCTGTCCGCCCAGGACGCTCGCGATCGCGACTCCGACACCGCCCCAGCCCACCACCCATGCCCGGTCCCGGGGGCGCTTGTTCGCGTACCAGGTCACCAGGGTGCCCAGGACCAGGGCGAGGGCCACCTTGATGAACTCCGAGGGCTGGGCGGTGCCGACCCCCGGGACCTGGATCCAGTTGCGGTTGCCGTAGACGTTGACGCCCACGGGCGTGAACACCAGGCACTGCAGGGCGATCGTTAGCACCAGGAGCCCCCAGGCCATCCTGGGGAACCAGGACAGCGGGATGCGGGAGACCCCCACCATGCCCAGCGTCCCCACCGCGGCGAAGATGAGGTACTTGGCGAAGTCGGTGAAGGCGTTGCCACCGTTGGCGGCCACGGTCACCGACTGCACGGAGAAGACCATGATGAGCCCGAAGGTCTCCAGCACCAGGGTGGACACGAGCAGGCAGTAGTAGGTCAGAGTCACCTGCTCGGCGCTCTGGGTGGAGTCGGACCCGCCGGAGGGACGCCGACGACGCTCCTTAGGGGTGCCCTCGGGCTGAGGGCCCCCGCCGTCCCAAGGTCGTGAGAGCCGCTCGCCCCAGCGCGTCAGGCGCTTGCGCCAGGCGTCACCCAGGCGACTGCCCGCTCCCGTGGGCCGGGAGCCGGAGGGCTTCCTGGTCTGTTTGGACGCCGTGGCAGCACCCTTCCCGGGGGCGGCCCGCTCCGGCTTGCGGCCGGCACCGGCCCCCCGCGACGAACCTCCGGGGGCTCGTGAGGATCCTGACGAGGAGGGGCTCGACGAGCGGGCGTTGGTGGCCGAGGTGGACCCGGTCTTCACAGCTGCTCCTGGTCGCCGGAGACGTCCATGTCCCGGGTGCCATCGCCTCGGGTGTAGGCCTGGGCGCAGGCGGCGAACAGGTCGCCGCGCTGGGCGTAGGACGTGAACTGGTCCCAGGAGGCGCAGGCCGGGGCCAGCATGACGGTGTCGCCGCTGCGAGCCATGGCGCCGGCGGCTTCCACCGCGGCGGCGCTCACCTGCTCGGCGCTGCCGTCGCTGACGCGGGTGACGGGCAGGCCGGGGGCCTCCCGCTCCAGGGCCGCCAGGATGTCGTTCTGGTCCTTGCCGATGACAACGGCGCCGCGCAGGTGGGGGCGCACCGTGCGGACCAGGTCGAAGAACTGGGCGCCCTTGGTGTCGCCGCCGCAGATCCACACGCCGGTCCCCTGCGGCAGGGAGGTCAGTGCGGCCTCGGCGGAGTGCGGGTTGGTGGCCTTGGAGTCGTCGACCCAGGTGACGCCCTCCGCCTCGGCGACGGTGACGATCCGGTGGGCTCCGGGGCTGTAGGCGCGCAGTCCAGCGGCGACCGCCTCCGGGTCGGCTCCGGCCGCACGGGCCAGCGCGGCAGCCGCCAGGGCGTCGGCCAGCAGGTGCGCGGGCAGGTTCTGGGCACGCCGCCCGGGGGCCAGGTGCGCCAGGTCGGCGGTCGTGGCCAGCTCGACGCCGCTTGAGCGCCGCTCGGCGTGAAAGGCGCGGTCGACCAGCAGGTCCTCAACCATGCCGACCTGTCCCAACCCCGGCGCGGACAGGGTGAAGCCGACGGCTCGGCAGCCCTCGACGACGTCGGCCTGGCGGACCATGTCCTCGGTGGCGGCGTCGGCGAGGTTGTAGACGGCGGCGAGCCGGGTGTGGGAGTAGACGCGGGCCTTGTCCTGGGCGTAGGCCTCCAGGCCCCCGTGCCAGTCGAGGTGGTCGGCGGCCAGGTTGAGGCAGGCCGAGGCCAGGGGCGCCAGGGTTCTGGTGGTGTGCAGCTGGAAGCTGGACAGCTCTACGGCCAGGGCGTCGGCACTGCCGGCCAGCACCGCCTCAATGACGGGGGTGCCGATGTTGCCCACGGCCGGAGCCGTGAGTCCCTGGGCCTCAAGGATCGCCGAGAGCATGCTGACCGTGGTGGTCTTGCCGTCCGTTCCGGTCAGAGTCAGCCAAGGCACGTGCGGACGCGCTGAGTCCTGCTGAATCCTCCATGCCAGCTCGACCTCGCTCCAGGTCTCGATACCCGCCGCCGCAGCGCCTCGCAGGACCGGCCCGGTGGCCGGTACCCCGGGTGAGACGACGAGGAGCCTGGCCGGGGACTGCGCCAGGGCGGCCGCGGTCGCCTCGGCGTCGGCGACCGTGGTGGAGGCCACGGGGGTCTGCAGCATCTCGACGGAGGACTCGCGGCTGTCGAAGACGTGGATGCGGGCCCCCAGCGTGGCCAGGGCGTCGACGACGGCGCGCCCGGTGCGCCCCAGGCCGACGACGGCCACGTGGGCGCCGTCGAGCTGGTCGTTCAGGGACCCGCCGGGGCCGGTGACGGCGCTGGACGGCTCACCGGGGACTTCAGTCAGGCTGGTCACGGTGCGGGCTCACGCTCCTGGTTCCTCACTTCTCCTGACGGGGCTTCCGGCAGGATAAGACTGCTTCAATGGTTCGGGTCGCAGTGGCCCGGTCGTCCTGGCTCATCCGAAGATGAGCTGGCGCAGGTACTCGGCGTAGAAGATTCCGAGTCCCGCGATGACGCACAGGCCGGCGATGATCCAGAAGCGGATCACCACGTTGACCTCGGTCCATCCTCCCAGTTCGAAGTGGTGATGCAGTGGAGCCATGCGGAAGACGCGTCGGCCTGTCGACTTGAATGAGACGATCTGGATGATGTCGCTCATGACCTCAGCCAGGAACAGTCCACCCAGGATGACAGCCAGGAACTCGGTTCGAGTCAGGATCGACAGGCCGGCAACCGCCCCTCCCAGGGCCAGGGACCCGGTGTCGCCCATGAAGATCTTGGCCGGTGAGGCGTTCCACCACAGGAAGCCGAAGCAGGCCCCCATGAGGGCGGCAGCGATCATGGCCAGGTCTCGCGGGTCCCTGACCTGGTAGCAGGTGGTGGGGACCATGGTCTCGTGGCCGTAGTTGCAGGACTGGTTGGTCTGCCACACGCCGATGAGCGTGTAGGCACCGAAGACCATGGCCGAGGCGCCGGCGGCCAGTCCGTCGAGTCCGTCGGTGAGGTTGACGGCGTTGGACCAGGCGGTGATGAGGAAGTTGGCCCACAGGATGAACAGGATGAGCCCGACGACGCTACCGGCGAAGGCCAGGTTGATCGCCGAGTCCCGGGCGAAGGAGATCCGGGCGGAGGCGGGGGTCAGTCCGTTGCGGTCCGCGAAGTGCAGGGCCGCCACCGAGAATCCGATGCCGATGAGCGCCTGCCCCACGATCTTCTGCCATGCCCTCAGTCCCAGAGAGCGCTGCTTGGAGATCTTCTCGAAGTCGTCCAGGAATCCGATGAGCCCGAGCCCGACGACGAGGAAGAGCAGCAGGACCCCGGAGGCGCGCGGTGTGCGCAGCTGGCTGAGATTGGCCAGGGTGTAGCCCAGGACAGTGGAGATGATGATGACGAGGCCGCCCATGGTCGGCGTGCCGCGCTTGGTGAAGTGTCCCTGGGGCCCGTCCTGGCGGATGAACTGTCCGTACTCCTTGGCGTGGAGGTAGCGGATGAGCAGGGGGGTCCCCAGCAGGGTGCCCACCAGTCCGACCACACCGGAGATGAGGATGGCGGTCATCGGGGACGAACCTCCTTGAGGTGGTCGGCCAGGCGCCAGGCGCCCGAGCCGTTGGAACCCTTGACCAGGACGGCGTCGCCGTCGCAGAGCAGGGCGTCGATCTGGGAGATGGCGGTCGCGGCATCATCGAAACCGACGACCTCGACCCCTCGCGCCCTGGCCGCCTCGAGTGCCTCCTGGGTGGAGCCGATGCCGATGAGCATAGCGGCTCCGGCTCGGGCCGCGAGCTCTCCGGTGCGCGCGTGATCGGCCGCAGAGGACTCCCCCAGCTCAAGCATCTCGGAAATCACGACGACGCGACGTCGGTCCCCGGCCAGAGCCGGCAGCACCGCCAGCGCCGCCGTCATGGAGTCGATGTTGGCGTTGTAGGAGTCGTCGATAAGGAGAAGATCACCACTGAGTTCCGAAATATCCATCCGGTGGGGGCTCTCGATGCTCACCGAGCCGAGTCTGTCGGCGACGAGCTCCGGGGCCAGCCCTGCGGCCAGGGCCAGCCCCGCGGCGGCCAGGGCGTTGGACACGTTGTGCACGCCGGCCACGGCCAGCTGGACGCGGCGGGGCTCGGCAAGACCGGGCAGGTGGAGGTCGAAGGCCGCTCGGGCAGCCGCGTCCAGGTCCACATTCTCGGCCCTCAGGTCGGCCTGTCGCCCCCGGGCGGAGAAGGTCAGGACGCGTGCCGGTGCGAGCTCGGCCATGGCGGCGGCGCGGGCATCGTCGGCGTTGAGGATGGCGATTCCCTCGGGCCGCAGGCCGGCGATGATCTCCGCCTTGGCCGCGGCGACTCCCTCGATGGAGCCGAACCCACCCATGTGGGCGTGGCCGATCATGAGGACCCCGGCCGCGTCCAGGGGGGCGATGTCGGTGAGGTAGGCGATGTGGCCCGGTCCGGAGGCCCCCATCTCCAGGACGAGGTAGCGGGTGGACTCGTCGGCCTCCAGCACGGTCAGCGGCAGCCCGATCTCGTTGTTGAAGCTGGCCCGGGGCGCCACCGTGGGGCCGGAGGCGGCCAGGAGCTGGCGGGTGAGGTCCTTGGTGGTGGTCTTGCCCACCGAGCCGGTCATCGCCACCACGGTGAGACGATCGCCTTGCTCGGCTGCCGCCTGGCGCAGTGCCTCCAGGTGGGTGCGGGCCAGCGCGCCGAGGGCCGCCACGGTGTCCTCCACGAGGACGAGCCCCATGGACACCTCCTCGGCCTGCCCCTGGGACAGTCCGCTGCGGGCGGCCTCCAGGTCGGAGACGATGGCGCCGACGGCGCCCAGGTCGCGGGCCGATCCCAGGTGGGCATGGCCGTCAGTGCGCTCGCCGTGCACGGCGACGAACAGTGAGCCCTCGGCGGCCTGGCGAGAGTCGGTGACAACCGGTCCGGTCACCGGCGCGTCCGGGCCGATGAGCCTGCCGCCGACGGCTGCTGCGATCTGACTCAGGCTGAGCCTCATGCCCGTCCCCATTTCTCCTCGACGGCCTCAGCCATCACGGGCGCGTCGTTGTAGCGGATGAATTCCCCGGCCATCTCCAGGAAGGGCTCGTGGCCCTTCCCGGTGACGATGACGGTGTCGTCGGGTCCGCACAGCTCAACACCCCGGCGCACGGCGTCGCCGCGCCAGGTGGTGATCTCCTCGACGTCCGTCAGGTCGGGGCGCACGCCGCGCACCCCCTCGAGGATGGCGTTGCGGATGAGCTGGGGATCCTCGCTGCGGGGGTTCTCGTCGGTGACGACCAGAACATCGGCCAGGCGGGCGCACACCTCGCCCAGCATGGGCCGCTTGCCCTGGTCGCGGTCGCCGTCGGAGCCGAAGACCACGATGAGGCGCCCCGGGGTGATGGGGCGCACGGCCTTGAGGGCCAGCTCCATGGCATCGGGGGTGTGGGCGAAGTCGACGATGCACAGGCCGCGTCGGCCGTCACGCTGGCTGATGCGCTGCATACGGCCGGGGATGTTGTGGGCACCGGCCAGGGCCGCGGCGGCCGTAGCGGCGGGCACCCCGGCGCGGATGGCCATGACCAGGGCCAGGGCGGCGTTCTGCACGTTGACGAGTCCGGGAAGGGGGCAGGAGGCCTCGATCTTCTCGCCGTCGGGCCCGTGGAGGGTGAAGGTGGTGGCGGAGTCGGTCATGGAGACAGCGGCGTCGCTGACCCACCAGTCGGCGGGAGTCTCACCGGGGTAGGCGCGCACGCGGTCGATCTCGATGGGGGCCTCGGCGGCCAGGGCCGTCCCCCACTGGTCGTCGACGCAGACCACGCCGCGGCGGGCGTGCTCGGGGGTGAACAGCTGCGCCTTGGCCTCCAGGTAGCCCTCCATGGTCTTGTGGAAGTCGAGGTGGTCGCGCTGGAGGTTGGTGAAGCCGGCGACGTCGACGACAATCCCATCGAGCCGGTGCAGGACGATGGCGTGGCTGGAGGCCTCCAGAGAGGCGGCGCCGACCTTGTCCTCCACGGCCAGGGCCATCATCCGCTGCAGGACGGGGGCCTCGACGGTGGTGCGCGGGGACTCCACGGAGCGCTCCCCCACGCGCAGCTCGACGGTTCCGGCCACCATGCAGCCTCCGACGTGAGCGGACAGGATGGCGTCGAGGAAGTATGCGGTGGTCGTCTTGCCGTTGGTTCCCGTGACGGCGGTGGTGACCAGGCCGCGTGCCGGGTGGTGGTAGACCTCGGCGCTCAGGGGACCGACGACGGCGCGGGGGTCGCTGTGCACGAGGACGGGGGTACCGGGAGCGGTCTGGTGGACGATCTGGGCGCCGTCGGCATCGGTCAGGACGGCAACGGCACCGGACGCGACGGCATCGGCGGCGAAGCGGGCGCCGTGGACGGTGAAACCGGGCAGTCCCACGAAGAGCTCGCCCGGGACGGTGTCAGCGGAGTCGACGCTGACCCCCAGGATGCTCAGGTCGTTGAGGGCCGCGGCGTCCTCAGCTGAGGCGGGAGCCAGGGAGAAGCGCTCGCACAAGGTGCTGATGGGGATGGGACCATTGGAGCTCGGCCGTAGGGCGGCGGCCGACTCGTAGGCGTGGTTGCTCATAGTTCCTCAATCTATCGCGACCTTCCACTGTCGATGTTCCACAAGAGCCCCTCCGGCCCACTTCGCCGAGGTGCTGGTGGTCACGCTCATCTACCTATAGGCGTCCTCACTGATTCGCGTCCCTTTCTCCTCCGGCCCCGTTGCGAGCCGCCCGGGCCGCAACGACGCTGGGGTCCGGGGCGATGTTGAGCGCCTGCATGGCTGCCAGCGCCACCTCCCGGAAGACGGGGGCGGCAACGGTGCCTCCGTAGATCCCCTCGGGACGGTTGACGATGACCGCGATCGCCAGCACCGGGTCGCGCGCAGGCAGGAAGCCGACGAAGGAGGCCACGGTGGAGTCGTCAGTGAGGATCTCGGTGGTTCCGGTCTTACCGGCCACCAGGTAACCGTTGATGGAGGCCGACTCCGCGGTACCGCCCTCCTGAGTGACGCCGATGAGCATCTCGGTGAGGGTCTTGGCCGTCGCCTCGGAGATGACCCGCACCCCCTCGGGGCGGTCCTGGGGGGTCTCCTTGCCGTCGGCGTCGATCCAGGCGTCGATGACGCGTGGGGCCACGCGCACGCCCTTGTTGGCCACGGTGGCCAGCACCTGGAGGGACTGGAGCGTGGTACCGGCCACGCCCTGCCCGAACATCGTGGTGTAACGGGTGCGGTCGTCCCAGGAGCTGGGCGGGTAGAGGATGCCGTCGGACTCCGCCGGCATCTCGATGCCCGTGGCCTGCCCCCAGCCGAAGCGCTTCATGTAGTCGTAGCGGACGTCGTCGGCGAGCTTCTCGCCGATCTGCACGGTGCCGACGTTGGAGGACTCCGCCAGGACTCCGGCGGTGGTCAGGGTCTGGGTCTCGTGCTCGTGGGAGTCCTTGAAGGTCTGCCCGTTGGCCGAGGTCCAGGTGTAGGGGACGGTCCAGGTGTCCTCGGGCTTGACGGCGCCCTCCTCCAGAGCGGTGGCGAAGGTGACGACCTTGCCGACGCTTCCGGGCTCGAAGACGGCCTGGACGCTGCGGGCGGTGCGGTTCTCCTCGGAGGTGGCCGAGGGGTCGGAGGGGTCGACCGAGTTGGAGTCGGCCAGGACCACGACCTTGCCTGTGGCCGGCTCCATGGCCATGACGATGCCCCAGTCCGCGTGCTGGGCGGCCACCGTCTTGTCGATGGTCTCCTGGGCGATGGACTGCAGGTCGGGATTGAGGGTGGTGCGCACCGTGGCGCCGGGTCTGGCCGGTTCGTCCTCCTGTTCACCGGTGGGGATGATGACGCCGCTGCGCCCGACCTCCTCACTGCCCTTGCCGTCGGTTCCCGTCAGGAGCTTGTTCTGGGTGAGCTCCAGCCCGGCCGCCCCGATGAGCTCGCGGTTGTGCTCGCCCTCGTGGGTGAAGCCCAGGACGTTGCCGGCCACGGTTCCGGCCGGGTAGGTGCGTCGGGTGCGCTGGTCGGGCTCGACCCCGGGGATGTCCAGGGCCTTGATCTTGCGCCAGGTGTCAGGAGAGACCTCCTGGGCGATGACCTCGTAGCTCCGGTTTCCCACGAGCTTGGCTCCCAGCTCCAGGGGATCGACGTCGAGGATCGGGGCGAGCTGGGCCGCGACCGCCGTCGCCCCGTAGTCGACGACGACCTTCTCGTTGGCGCCGGTGGACTCGTTGAGTCGCATCTCGGTGCGCTCGTACTGGGCGATGGCGGACTGGTTGACGCCGACGTCGTAGCTGACCGCCGAGGAGGCCAGGACGGTGCCGTCGCGCCCGGTGATGTCGCCTCGGGGGGCTCGGTTGACCCAGGTGACCGTGCGCTCGGCCTTCGCCTTCTCAGCCAGCTCCGGCCCCTCAATCGCCTGAACGTAGACGGTGCGCCCGGTCAGTGCGGTGAACACGAGCAGCCCTCCGAGCTGGAGCGCCTGACGACGCGAGGGATTCACCGGCGCCTACTTCCCGCTCTTGGCGGCGTGGGCGGGGGTTCCCTCCGTGAGCTGCCCCTTGTTGACGTCGACGACGCCGGGGGCGGCGGCGGGCACCATCCCGAGCTCCTTGGCGCGGCCGGCCAGCGCGTCGGGCGCCGAGGCCTCCTGAACCTGGGTGCGCAGCGTCTCGACGTGGTCCTCGGCGACGTTGAGCTCGATCTGCTTCTCCTTCATCCGGTAGGCGGTGTCGGCCATCTTGGCGTTGAGGAGCATCGAGGTGATGAGAGCGCCGGCCAGCACGAGGATGATGACGGTCAGGAAGGGAAGGGAGGACGAGGCCGCCCGGGAGGCGCCGCTGACGACCCGCAGCTGGGGCCGGTTGACGGCGCCCGCCTCGGCGCGTCCCTGGGTGCTGGTGGAACCACTTGCCTGGGCGGTGCGCCGCGTCGCGATCGGGCGGGTGACTCGAGCAGTAGCAGTGGCGCTCATCAATGTGCCTTCCCTGTGCGTAGTTGGACTGGTGTGGATGGACGATGGTGCAGTGGGATCGTTGGCCGCCTGGGGCGGTCCGCCGGCGTCTGGAGCGGCTGGATCGCCTAGCTGCGGTGGCGACGGCGGGCGGTGCGTTGACCGCTGCGGCGCCCGGGGTCCCGTCCTCGGCCGCCGGCGGGCGCAGAGGCCTCTGGCGAAGGGGCCTGGTCGGCCGGACGCAGGCGGACGGCTGCCCGTAGTCGCACCGGTGCTGAGCGGGGGTTGTGGTCGAGCTCGCGGGCGTCGGCCTTCTCCGCGCCGTTGGTGAGCAGCTCCAGGTAGGGGCGGTCCACCTCGGGGACGACCGGAAGGTCCTGGGGCGCCCGGGAGGTGGCTCCGTGGGCCAGCGCCCGCTTGACGATGCGGTCCTCCAGGGACTGGTAGGACTCCACCACCAGGCGCCCTCCCACGCGCAGGCTGTTGAGAGCCCGGGGCACGGCCCGCTCCAGGACGTCGAGCTCGGCGTTGACGGCGATGCGCAGCGCCTGGAAGGTCCGTTTGGCCGGGTGCCCGCCGCTGCGGCGCGCCGGCGCGGGCACGGACTGACGGACGAGCTCGGCCAGGTCCTGGGTACTGGCCACCGAATCCCCGGACTCGCGGCGGCGCACGATGGCGGCGGCGATGCGGGAGGCGAAGCGCTCCTCGCCGTAGGTGCGCAGGATGCGGGTGAGCTCGGCGGCGTCGGCATGCGCCAGCAGGTCCTGGGCGGTCATTCCTGAACCCTGGTCCATGCGCATGTCGAGAGGCGCCGGGCGGGCGTAGGAGAAGCCCCGCGAGGCCTCGTCGAGCTGAAGGGAGGAGACCCCCAGGTCCATGAGGACGGCGTCCACGGTCCCCTCCGCACGAACGGAGTGCTCACGAGCCACCCGGCTGACGGCGTCGTAGGTCGCCTGAACCGCGACGAAGCGGTCCCCGAAGCGGGCCAGGCGCGCCGAGGCCAGTGCGATCGCCTCGGGGTCGCGGTCGATGCCCACGACCTTGAGGGTCGCGAAGCGCTCGAGCGCCGCCTCGGTGTGGCCCCCCATGCCCAGGGTGCAGTCGATCATGACCGGCTGGGCCGGGCCGGGCGCCGCCGCGCTGCCGGCAGCGCCCTCGATGGCGGGCGCGAGCAGGTCCAGGCAGCGCTCCAGGAGCACCGGCTTGTGCCGGCCGACGGCGTCGGCAGCGGATGCCTGCGCCTGAGAGCTGGTCATAAGGCGTGCTCCTTTCTGGTGCTGGCCCGGCCCCGGTCCGGGTACCCGGCTGGTTGTCAGTTGCTGATGAGCCCTCGACATCCGTCCCTCCCCGGCGCACCGTGCGGGGCGGCCATCTCGCCAGGACTCCTCCCGTGGTTCCGGCGCCGGGGAAGAGGCGTCGGACTCGACATCGGGCGGAGACCTCACGAGATGGTTCGCCAGAGCCCAGATGGCATCTGCGTGCGGTCCGTCGGGTTCGTTCAGTTGTCGAAGAGGTCGAGGCGTCAGAAGAAACCGGGGATGATCTCCTCGGCCGTGTCGGCGAAGACCTGTTCCTGGGCGGCCAGGTAGGTGCTCCAGGACTCGGAGTCCCAGATCTCCACCCGGGCACCGGCTCCGATCACCGCCAGGTCCTTCTTCAGGCCCGCGTAGGCCCTCAGCGGGGCCGGCAGAGTGATCCGCCCCTGCTTGTCCGGGATCTGCGAGTCCGCCCCCGAGAGCATGACGCGCACGTAGTCACGCGCCTGCTTCTGGGCGAGGGGGGCCTCACGCAGCTGGGCGTACATGCGCTCGAACTCGGCGGCGGTGAAGGCGTACAGGCAGTGCTCCTGACCTCGAGTCAGAACCACGCCGCCCGCAAGCTCCTCACGGAACTTCGCCGGGAGGATGAGACGGCCCTTCTCGTCCAGCTTGGGTGCATGCGTTCCCAAGAACATGAGCCACCTCCTTCCCCTCGACGACCCCGTGCACCCCACCCTACTCCACTTCCCTCCCTTTTCTCCCACCCCTTCTCCTCGAGAGCGTCACAGCTGCGTATCACCGACGACGGCACCACCACCCCAGACCCCTGCCTTTTCATTGGAATCACAGCAGTTCAACACCCGTTCACGCGGAGTGGAGGGAGGTGGAGGACAGGTGGAGGGAGGCATTCACCACCACCCTCCTCGGCGTGGTGGGCATCCAGGAAAAAAGCAGATTCCACTCGGCCTGCACGCAGGATTCTGGTGGAGTTCGGAGCTCCGAGCAGAGGTAGGAGCGGAGCCGCACCGCTCTCGAGGCAGCTCTTCCGAGTCCAAGGAATTCCTTGAGATTCTCAGAATTCTGTCCCGACCTGACGAGGTCCGCAGAGGGCTGATCGGGGTCTGCAGATACTCAGGTCCTGTCTGCAACGGGTGAGCGTTGGAGACAGGACCTGTGGAGCCGTGCCGGCGGGAGGGATATGGAGGTGGAGGGAAGTGGGGGCAGTGGAGGGATGTGGGGATCGGCGTACGCCAGCAAAGCTGCAGGGGCGCGGGCGTGGTGGAGCGGCTGGAGAGGAGTAGGGGGGCTCGGGGAGGTGGATGCGGGCCGGTCAGTCCTCTGAGTCGCGACGGCGATCCCAGCGCTCTGACTGGCGGTCCATGAAAGAGGAGCGCTTCTTCCCGCCGTTCCCGCTCTTGGCGGGCCCGCCTCGACCTCCCGCGGGGCGACGCGGGCTCGACGTGCTCTCGACCCGGGTCAGCGCCATTGCGACACCTCCGACGGCCACGAGGAAACCGGCGACCCCCAGCAGGATGGACAGGAGGCTGTGGGGCACCGAGACCCCTGCGATGAGGAGCGCCAGACCGACCAGGACCAGGGCCACGCCGCCGCCGATATGGCGGGGCGAAGGCCGTGAGAGCCGACGCTCCTCACGCTGGAACGTCTGAGCCAGCTCGGGGTCATCCTCATGGAGCTGCGATTCCAGGTCTCGCAGGACCTGCTGCTCTCGCTCTGACAGTGCCATCATGCTCCTTGCTTCCGGGCGGGGCCGGGGATCTGCGCCGTAGTTGCCAGGATAGGCGCTGTGGGGGCTCAGGAGAAACTCACCGACGAGGTTGGCCGGGACGCAGACGGCTCCCCCACCCGAGTCACCGACGACGACCTCGCCCTCCTCGCCCTTCCTGCCCGGGCGGCGCCTTGGTGGGGCCGTCTCCTGACAGGAGGCTGGCCGGGGCCACTGCATGAGCTCCCCACCTGCGGCGCACCGCGTCGGCGGCCCGCTCGGAGGCGCCGCGCCGCGGGTCCTCGTCCAGGAGGAGCTGCACACCGTCGTCGGGGCGCAGCAGTCCCTCGACCCGCACCCCCAGGAGGCGGAAGCCACCGGGCGGGGTGGGCAGGGCGGAGTAGAGCGAGGAGACGGTCTCCCAGATGTCCTGGGCGAGGTCGGTGGGGGTGGCCAGGGTGCGTGAGCGGGTGACGGTGGTGAAGTCGGCCCCTCGGGCCTTGAGGACGGCGACCCGGCAGCGCCGGTCCGCCGCGCGCAGACGGGCGGCGCACTGGTGGGTCTGGTCCAGCAGGACCCGCCGGGCGTGCTCCCGGTCGGTGAGGTTCTCGAAGAAGGTGGTCTCGGTGCCCACCGACTTCTCCTCACGCACCGGCTCGACCCGGCGGGGGTCGACGCCGTGGGACAGCTCGTGCAGGTGGCGCCCGACTGCCCGGCCGAGGATCTTCTCCAGGTGACGCACGTCAGTGCCCGCCAGGGTGCGCACGTCCTGAATCCCCCATCTGGCCAGGACCTCCTGCGTCCGGGTGCCGACGCCCCACAGGGCCCCAACCGGCAGCACGTTGAGGAAGTCCTGCGTGGCGGCGGCCGGCACCAGGAGTAGTCCGTCGGGCTTGGCGTGGGAGGAGGCGAGCTTGGCGATGAACTTGGTGGAGGCGATGCCCACCGAGGCCGGAACGCCCACTCGCCGGCGTATCTCGGCGCGGATCCAGCGGCCGATGGTCACCGGGGAGCCCATGCGGCGCCTGGCCCCGCTCACGTCCAGGAAGGCCTCGTCGATGCTCACCTTCTCCAGGGCGGGGGTGACCTCGGCCAGGACGGCCATGACCTGGGCCGAGACCTGGGAGTAGAGGCCGTGGCGCACGGGGAGGACCACGGCCTGGGGGCAGCGGCGGGAGGCCTCAGCCATGGACATCGCCGAGGAGACGCCGAAGGCGCGGGCCTCGTAGGAGGCTGCCGAGACGACGCCCCGGCCGTCGCTGCCGCCGACGATGACGGGACGGCCGGCCAGCTCGGGGTGCTCGAGGAGCTCGACCGAGGCGAAGAAGGCGTCCATGTCGACGTGGATGATGGGGGTGGCGGAATCATCGTCCCCCCAGGACCGGCGCGCGGCCTGGGAACGGGGTGCTCTGCTCATCTCCACCTCCTCAACGAGTGCGACGGACTCACCGGCTGACGGCCCCCGAGGAGTCCGCCCGCGCTCCTCTCAGGCTACCGTGGGGCTGTGACACGTAGACGCAGGAGCTCCGGGGCCCCGGCGCTGACCGATCTGCCCCCAGGCCCGGTGCACACTTCCCTGGCCACGGCCGAGCTCGTGGCGCGAGACACCGGGATCCTTCTCATGCTCGACGGCGCGGAGTCCTCCTTCTTGGACCTGCGCGACCCCTCCCACCTTGACTTCGAGTACCACCAGCAGATGGACGCGGTGCTCTCGGCCCTGCTCGGCGAGGGCAGCCCCGTCAGGGCGCTCCACCTGGGCGGGGCGGGCTGTGCCCTGGCCAGGGCGTGGGACGTGACCCGCCCCGGCTCCCAGCAGGTCGCCGTCGAGATCGATGAGATCCTCGCGAGCCAGGTGCGGACCTGGTTCGACCTGCCCCGGTCCCCCAGGCTGCGGATCCGGGTCGGCGACGCCGCCGAGGTGGTGGCGGGGCTGCGGCCGGGCCAGTGGGACGTCGTGGTGCGCGACGTGTTCAATGGTGGGAGCGTGCCGGCCTCCTGCAGGAACCGGGAGTTCTTCGACTCCTGCCTGAGGGCGCTGGCTCCAGGAGGACTGCTGCTGGTCAACACCGCCTCCATGCCGCGTGCCCTGGCCGGCGCTGAGATCGCCACACTCGCCGGCGCCCTGGACGGGGACACCTCCCGCGTGTTCATCGTCGCCGACCCCGCTGCGGCGCGTGGCCGGCGCCGGGGCAACCTGGTGCTGGTGGCCCGCCAGGACCCTTTCACAGCCGATGAGCTCGAGGAGGCCGAGCGCGCAGTGCGCCGCCTGCCGCTGCCGGTGCGCACCTGGTCGCTCGATGATGCCGTGCTACCGCGCCCAGAGGGTGGCCGGGCCCGCTAGACCCGCATGAGGCGAATGACCGGCCGCGCCGGTCCGGGCTGCTGGCGGCGCTCGGTACCGTTCAGCCCCCGCGGCCGGGGTTCCAGCCCTGGGGCCCCAGGTCCCCGGAGTCGTTGGCCTCCAGGAAGGCCTCCAGGCGCGCGCCGATCTCCTCGGCGCTGGGCAGGTTGAGGATCGGCGCGGAGGTGTCGACCTCATCGATGGCGATCCTGGGGGCCATGGCGTCGTACTGGGCCTCCAGGGCGGAGACGACGGCACTGACCTCCGGCTGCTGAGCGGCCTCAGCGTTGATCTCGGCGCGGTTGATGCTGGCGGCGGCCTCGAGGTCCCCCACCGGCAGCGCCAGGCCGGTGGCCTGCACGACGGCGGTCAGCAGCGCCGAGGCTCCCTGCGGGAACTCGTCGCGGGCCACGTAGTGCGGGATCGCGGCCGAGACTCCCCGAGAGTCCAGGCCCAGCTCGCCCAGACGCAGCTCGAGGTAGGCCGACATCGACCCGGGCAGCTCGACGTGCCCGAACAGCTCGGGCTGGTTGGGCAGCAGGTCGGGCTGGCTGCCGTGATGGTGCACGTAGGTCGGGCGCGTGTGGGGCACGGCCATGGGGATGCCGCTCATGCCGACGGCCTGGCTCACGCCCATGGAGACGGCCAGGTGGGCCACGGCTCCGACGAACTCGTCCCAGCGGTAGTCCGGCTCGCTGCCGTGGAGCAGGAGGACGTCCTCGCCGTCGTCGTCATGGAGGAGATCCAGGACCAGCTCGGGCATGATGACTGAGGAGTAGTTGTTGTGGACGAAGGTCATCGTGGGACGCCGGGCGCGGTAGTCCACGAGGGCGTCGATGTCGAAGGTGGCGACACGCTCACTGGGGAGCGTCATGAGCAGCTGGTCGACGGCCAGCGCGCCGGCGTTGCCGGCGTCCATGGCGCCCTCGAAGTAGTGGATGAGGACCCTCGGGGAGATCGGCTGATCCGCGGGGTGCTGGATGGTGAACAGTGGTCTCACGAGCCCGTCTCCTCCTGTCTGGTCTGGTTCATCCTCCCGTGGCATGGGTCCGTTGGTGCGCTCGCCGCCCGAGGTGACGGGCGGCGAGACCGACGGCGCCGGGGAGGGCGTGTCCGTGTCGTGCGATGGTCATGGTCTGGGCATGGCCTGGGTTCAGCACCCGGAGCGATCCCGTTTGAGTCGCTCCATGGTCGAGCGACGCCGAGCTTCCTCGACTCAGTGAGACGATTCGGCGTTTTATCAGGATTCGTCCGGGTGAGTGCCCGGGAACGGCGGTTAGCGTCCTGGGCACTCCTGCCAACACCTTCTGGATTGTCGATGTTCCCGCCCGCGCCGGGTTGGGGCGCCTTGTTCGCCCTCGGCGTCCCCGTCGGGGCGTCAGCAGGAGAATAATGGGTCGACCGTACTGAAGCCATCACCGACCCCAGTACCCGTCAGCGTCAACCAGAGCCGGCCAGTGCACCCCACGCGCATGCCTGCCAGAACCAGAACCGATGCGAGGCCTTGTGAGTCAGACGATCCCCTCTCGCCCACCGCACTCCCAGCAGGAGGCGCCGTCGCGGGCGGAGGAAGATGCGGGCAGTGTCCGCGAGCGCGAG
Organism: Actinomyces sp. HMSC08A09; assembly: GCF_001807465.1. Taxonomy (NCBI): domain Bacteria; kingdom Bacillati; phylum Actinomycetota; class Actinomycetes; order Actinomycetales; family Actinomycetaceae; genus Actinomyces; species Actinomyces sp. HMSC08A09. Next base: position 25,000 of record NZ_KV789153.1, read on the forward strand.
ATGCGCGGTGAGCAGGTCGTCGTCGACCTCGCCTACAGCGAGCTGGATCGCCAGCTGGCTCAGGCCCGCCACTCCCTGGCCCGTACCGAGGCCCAGGGCGTCAGCGGCACCCACCAGTCCCGCGGGGAGCGGGACGCCTACGCCGTGCACTACTCGTCTCTGGTCTCCTCCCTGGAGGGGGTCGAGGACCGTCTGGTCTTCGGACGGATGGATATGAGCACCTCGCCCGATGACGCGTCGGACTCGGGGGCCTCCGGGCGGGCACCGGCCGCAGTCTCCGGCTCTGGCAGGGGCACGGGCGGCTCCTCCCCGGTCACGGACGGGGGACGGCGCCACTACGTGGGGCGCATCGGTCTGCAGGACGCCCAGCACCGTGAGGTGATCCTGGACTGGCGCGCCCCTCTGGCCCGGGCCTTCTATCAGGCCACGGCCTCCGAGCCCATGGGGCTGGTGCGTCGGCGGCACATCGACACCCGGGCCCGTCAGGTGCTCGGGGTGGAGGACGAGGTCCTGGACCTGGCCGCCCTGAAGGCCGGCGAGGGCCCGTCCGACTCGTCCGGGACGGCCGTGGCCGCTGGGGACCTGCAGGGCGAGGGGGCACTCATCGCCGCGATGTCCAGCGCCCGTGACGGCCGTATGGGTGACATCGTGGCCACGATCCAGGCCGAGCAGGACCGGGTCGTCACCTCCTCGGGTCGGGGTGTGCTCGTGGTCCAGGGCGGCCCGGGCACGGGTAAGACGGCCGTGGCACTGCACCGGGTGGCCTACCTGTTCTACTCCGAGCGCGAGCGCCTGGAGCGTTCCGGCGTGCTCCTGGTGGGGCCGTCGCGCACCTTCCTGCGCTATGTGGAGCAGGTGCTGCCCTCCCTGGGTGAGACGGGGGTCGTCTCCACGACGATTGGCGACCTGGTTCCCGGGGTGCGGGCCACGGCGCAGGAGGATGCCCGTATCGCCGAGCTCAAAGGTCGCTCCCTGTGGGTCAAGGCCCTGGAGCGGGCGGTGCGGGGCTTGCAGCGCGTCCCGGATGCTCCCCGCGAGATCGAGGTCCAGGGGGTGCGCCTGTCCCTGGAGCCCGACGACGTGCGTGAGGCGGCCTCCCGGGCCCGTCGGGGCGGCAAGCCCCACAACCTGGCCCGCGAGGCCTTCGTGATCTGGCTGCTGGAGCGCCTGACCGACCAGTACGCGGCGGCCACGAACCAGGACGCCTCGGACGCCGACACGCGCGCCTGGATCCGGGAGGACATCCGTACCGCCCGTGACGCCCGTCGGGAGATCAACCTGTGCTGGATGCCGACGACGCCCCAGGGGCTGCTGGAGCGGCTGTGGAGCCGGCCCGCCCTCCTGGAGCAGGTGGCGCCATCCTTGAGCGAGCAGGAGCGCGCGCTGTTGCACCGTGAGCCCGGGAGCGCTCTGAGTGCGGCGGACATCCCGCTCATTGACGAGCTGGCCGAGCTGCTGGGCCCCAGTGAGGACGCCCAGGCCCGGCGCGCCCGATTGGAGGCCCGCCGCCGCGAGGACCTGGTGGCCTACGCGGCCCAGGCAATCGAGTCCCAGGAGCTGGGCGGCGGGATGGTCAGTGCCGAGATGCTGGCCGACCGGGTCTCCCAGGGCGGCCCCACTCTGACTCTGGCCGAGCGGGCTCGGGCGGATCGGACGTGGACCTACGGGCACGTTGTCGTCGATGAGGCCCAGGAGCTGGGCACCATGGCGTGGCGGGCGCTGGCGCGTCGCTGCCCGGTGCGATCCTTCACGGTGGTGGGGGATCTGGCCCAGTACTCGGGCCCCCATGCCCCGGGCAGCTGGGGTGAGGTGCTCACCGCCCTGGGGACGGCGTCGGCTGAGGATGCTGCGGAGACCCGGGGCCGCTCCCGGTCGCAGTCCCGCCACCGGGCCCGTTCGCGCTCGCGGCAGGGCCGGCAGTCGGGGCGCTCGCGTGGAGGCTCGACCCCGCTGCGCGAGGAGGCCCTCAGCGTCTGCTACCGCACGCCGGCCACGATCATGGAGGCGGCCGAGGAGACGGTGACGCAGCTGGGTCACCCGCCGGTCTACCCGGTGCGCTCGGTGCGCGACCTGCCCGACTGCCTGGAGGTCACCGATCTGTCGCAGTCCCCTCAGGGTGGGCAGCCCGAGGCCTGGGCGAGTCTCCTGCGCGAGGTCGTGGCCCAGGAGTCGGCCCGCCTGGATGACCAGGTGGGGGCCGGCGTCGGGCGCATCGCGGTCATCTGCCCCTCCCCCGGCCGCACCGAGGCGCTGCTGCGCCAGGACCCGGACCTGGCCGCGGCGATGGAGGCTCCGGGAGGCGACGTGCTGCGCTCGCGACTGCTGGTGGTCGACCCGGTGCTGTCCAAGGGGCTGGAGTTCGACGTCGTGGTGCTCGTGGATCCCGCTGAGATCGGTGAGCGCAGCGCGGGCGACCTGTATGTGGCGATGACTCGTCCCACGCGCCGCCTGCGGGTGGTCAGCCGCCTACCGCTCCTCCGGGGCCTGGAGCCGCGTTCCTCCGGCCGGTGAGCCGGATCGCACAGGGTTGTCGACGCCACCGACCACGCAGGTTACGCCACCGTAGGTTACGGTTGCTCCTGAGTTCTCATCGTCGCTCGCGGGCGGCACCCGCGGCGGGCGAAACCCTCCCCGTCGGGGGAAGGCTCACGGCAGACAAGGGGGAAGACCCATGAGTGCTTCACGCACGTCGGTAGCCGCGCTCACGCGTGGCGCCGCGTCGGCGGCCGGCTCGGACGCCTCCGGTAATGAGGTCCTTGAGGCCGTCTACCGTCAGGCGGGGGTGCCCTCCACGATCCCTGCGGTGAGCGAGCCCCTGTCCTGCATGCTCCGCGACGCCGCCCGGGACTTCCCGGACCGGGTGGCCCTGGACTTCCTGGGCGCCACGACGACTTACTCCCAGCTGGAGACCCAGGTGGCGCGGGCCGCGGAGGCCCTGCGGGGCCTGGGGGTCGGGCGCGGGGACGTCGTCGGGGTCATTCTTCCCAACTGCCCTCAGCACGTGGTCGTGGCCTACGCGGCCTGGCGCATCGGGGCGATCGTGGCCGAGCACAACCCGCTGGCGCCCGCCGCTCAGCTGCGCGAGCAGTTCCACATTCACCGTGGGCGCGTCATCATCGCCTGGGAGAAGACCCTCGAGCGCCTCGTGGCGGCGGTGGGCTCACTGGAGGCGGCGGGCCTGGGGGGCCTGAGCGTGTACTCGGTGGACCTGTCCCGTCACCTTCCGTTGCGCAGCCGCCTGGCCCTGAGGCTGCCAGTGGCGGCCGCCCGCACCCAGCGCCGCGAGCTGCGCGGCAGGATCCCGGCCGGGGTGCGCTCCTGGGACGACCTGGCCGCCTCCGCCATCCCCTTGGCCACGGGCTTCCCGCTGCCGAGCGTCTCGGAGGCGGCGGCCCTGCTGTACACCGGCGGGACGACGGGCACGCCCAAGGCCGTGTGCCTCACCCACGAGAACCTGCGCTCCAACGCCGAGATGTCCTTGGCCTGGGCGTCGGGCACCACGAGCGCGGGCAAGGAGACCTTCTACGCGGTCCTGCCCTTCTTCCACGCCTTCGGCATGTCCCTGTCGCTGCTGTGCGCGGTGGGGCTGGCCGCCACCCAGGTGGTGCTGCCCAAGTTCGGGGCGGACCTGGTGCTGGCCGCCTGGAAGCGGCGCCCGGCCACCTTCTTCCCGGGGGTGCCGGTCATGTTCGACCGTCTGGTGACCCGGGCGCGGGCCACCGGGGCGAACCTGTCCTCCTGCAAGATCGCCGTGTGCGGGGCGGCCCCCAACCCGCTGGCGGTGGCGCAGGCCTGGGAGGAGGCCACCGGGGGCACCATCATCGAGGGCTACGGGATGACTGAGTCCTCCCCCATCATCTTGGGAAACCCGATCTCGCCGGCGCGTCGGCCCGGCACCCTGGGGGTGCCCTACCCCTCCACGCAGGTGCGCCTGGTGGACCCTGAGGACGTCGAGCGCGAGGTGGCTCCCGGGGAGGTCGGCGAGCTGCTGGCCCGCGGCCCCCAGGTGTTCTCCGGCTACTGGGACAACCCCGAGGAGAGCGCCGAGGTGCTGCTGGATGGGGGCTGGCTGCGCACGGGCGACCTGGTGCGCCAGGAGGCGGACGGCTTCTACGTCATCGCCGACCGCCGCAAGGAGCTCATCATCTCCGGGGGCTTCAACATCTACCCCACGGAGGTGGAGGCCGCGGTCCGCTCGATGCCGCAGGTGGAGGAGGTCGCCGTCGTCGGGCTGCCGGCCGAGGCCGGTAACGAGTCCGTCGTCGCCGCGATCCTGCCCAAGGAGGGCCAGACGGTCACCCTGGAGCAGGTGCGCGAGTGGGCGGCCAAGAACTTGTCCAACTATGCCCTGCCACGCCAGATCGCGATCCTGACCGAGATGCCCCGCTCCCAGATCGGCAAGGTGCTGCGGCGCGTGGTGCGCGATGAGCTCCTGGCGGCCCGGGAGGCGGCCTCCGGGGCGGCGACGGCGGCAGCCGTGTCCATCGTCGAGCACTTCCCCGGCAGGGGTGAGCACAAGAACGGTGGTCAGCAGGAGGGCGGCCAGGACGGCAAGACCGGGCCGCATGACACCGCGGCCTCCCGCTGAAGGCATGCCTTCGGATCGCAGCCGTTCCAGATCACCTGACTGCTCCCACCCACAGCCCGATTCGACTCCACAGACATGACTGACAGCACGATCAACGCCGCCGCCTCGCCGCAGCGGGCCACCCAGGACCACCGCCACTACCTGCGCCCTCACTACCAGCCCGGCATCCCGGCGGTGATCGAGGTTCCCGACGCACCGCTGAGCGAGCTGCTGGAGACGGCGGCGCGCTTCTACCCCGATCGGGTCGCCATCGACTTCCTGGGTGCGGCGATGACCTACCGCGAGCTGCTGGAGGCCTCGGAGCGGGCGGCGCAGGTGCTGCGGACCTCGGGAGTGCACAAGGGCGAACGGGTGGCCCTCATCATGCCGAACTGTCCGCAGCACGCCGTGGCCCTCTACGGGGCGCTGCGCATCGGCGCGGTCGTGGCCGAGCACAACCCGTTGGCGCCCGCCGAGGAGATCCGCTCCCAGCTGGATGCTCACGGGGCCCGGGTCGTCATCGTGTGGGAGAAGGGCGTCGGCCTCGTCACCGATCCCCGTCCGACTTCAGGCACCGACGGCGATGCGCTCCAGGGGCGCACGGTCTTCAGCGTGGACCTCTCAGCCGCAATGCCGGTGCGTCTGCGCGCCGCGCTGCGTCTTCCGGTGGAGCGGGCCCGGCGGCAGCGGACCGCCTTCCGGGCCCGGAGCCTGCCGGCGGGGGTGCGCTCCTGGGACAAGGAGGTGGCCGGCGCTCACCGGATCCCCTCACGATTCCCCTACCCGGCCGGCTCCGACATCGCGGTCCTGCTGCACACCGGCGGGACGACCGGCACCCCCAAGGCGGCGATGCTCACGCACACCAATCTGCGGGCCAACGCCAACCAGGCCATCGCCTGGGTGCCGATGCTGCATGAGGGCGGGGAGAACTTCCTGTGCCTGCTGCCCTTCTTCCACGCCTTCGGGCTGACCTTCAACCTCTTCTGCGCGGTGCAGAAGGCCGCCACCCAGGTGATGCTGCCCAAGTTCTCGGTGGATCAGGTCCTGACCGCGCACGAGCGGCGCCCCTTCACCTTCTTCGTCGGCGTGCCGGTCATGTTCGAGCGGATCCTCGACGGCGCCCAGAAGCGGGGCACGAACCTGGGCACCCTGCGCTACGGGGTGTGCGGGGCGGCCCCGATGCCGCCGGAGGTCGGGGCCCGCTGGGAGAAGGCGACCGGCGGGTTCTTCGTCGAGGGCTACGGCATGACCGAGACCAGCCCGATCGTCGCGGGCACACCCATGGGACCCTCGCGCCGACTGGGTGCGCTGGGCCTGCCCTTCCCGTCCACGGATGTGCGCGTTGTGGACCCCGAGGACCCGGCCCCTGACCGGGAGGTGCCCGACGGCGAACCGGGCGAACTGCTGGTGCGCGGTCCCCAGGTCTTCGCCGGCTACTGGCAGGACGAGGCGGCCACGCAGGCCGCGATCCTGCCGGGCGGTTGGCTGCGCACGGGCGACATCGTGCGCCGGGAGGACTCCTTCCTGTGGATGGCCGACCGTAAACGCGAGCTGATCCTCACCGGCGGCTTCAACGTCTACCCAAGTCAGGTGGAGGCGGCGATCCGCTCCATGACCGGCGTGGCCGACGTCGCCGTGGTGGGGCTCCCCGACGGCGCGATGGGCGAGCTCGTGTGCGCCGCCGTGGTCCTGGCCGAGGGGGCCGAGCCGGGGTCGGTGACCCTGGAGGCGGTACGGGAGCACGCCGAGCGGACGGTCCCGCGTTACGCGCTGCCGCACCGCCTGGAGGTCATTGAGGAGATGCCCCGTTCCCAGATCGGCAAGATCCTGCGCCGCGTCGTGCGCGAGAAGGTGCTCGCCAGAACCGCGGAAGAGGGCTGAGCGGCCGCGGTACCGGTCGCCTTGAGCCCGCCCCGGGCTTACGGGGTCAGTGCCCGCTCCCAGGGCTCGACGTCGCCGGGGACGACCCGGAAGATCGGGTGCGCTTCAAGCCGCTCCGGCAGAGGCAGGAGGTCGGGGGCGCGGCCGGCCAGCTTGGCCTCAAGGTGCCTGCGCTCCAGTTCCATCTGCCCCTCGGTGACCGTCAGGCTGACGCCGGTGCACTCCGCCTCAGGCAGGTCGATGCGGGTGGCGTCGAAGCGGTAGCCGCGCCGGACGGCCTCCTCGCGCAGCCCCCACAGGTAGGCGCCCACCGCCACCGCCGGAGTGACCGGATCAGGAACGGCGCGGAAGCGTTCGAGCTGGGGGTGGTTGCGGTAGCCGCGGGTGCGCCCGGCCAGGACCGCCTGGGCCAGGAGTGACTCGCGCCAGCAGGCCACCAGGCCCGCACGGTCCAGGTGGCTCGGGTGCAGCGACCACATGCGCATGGCGGCAGTGCCCTTCCGGTTCTCAGAGCAGCCCGGAGGCTGCCAGGACCTCGCGCAGGGCGGCGACCTCGGCCTCCTCGGCTCGCACCAGGGGCAGGCGCAGGGCGGGGCTGGGCAGGCGTCCCTGGAGGTGCAGGGCCTCCTTGGCCATGACGGCCCCCTGCCCGCCGCCCATGATGGCGTGGACCAGGGGGCGCAGGCTGCGGGCGAGGGTGCGGGCGCTGGCCAGGTCGCCGGCGTCGACGGCGTCGATCATCTGGCGCCAGGAGTGGGCGTCGGCGTGGGCGGCCACGGAGATGACGCCGGAGGCGCCGTGGGTGAGCCAGGCGAAGTTGAGGCCGTCGTCGCCGGAGTAGTACTCCAGGCCGGTGGACTCCATGCGTCGGAAGCCCTGCTCGACGTCGCCGGTGGCGTCCTTGACGGCCTTGACGCGGGGGTTCTCGGCCAGGCGGGCCAGGGTCTCCTCGGTGATCTTCACGCCGGTGCGTCCGGGGATGTCGTAGATCATGACGGGCAGGTCGGTGGCCTCCACGACGGCGTTGATGTGCCGGTAGACGCCCTCCTGGCTGGGGCGGTTGTAGTAGGGGGCGTTGATGAGCAGGCCCTCGGCGCCGGCCTCCTGGGAGGCAACGCCGATGCGCACCGCGTGGGCGGTGTCGTTGGAGCCGGCGCCGGCCATGACCATGGCGCGTCCGGACAAGGCGTCCTTGACCTGACGGATCAGCTCCTGCTTCTCGGGGGTGTGGGTGGTCGGGGACTCACCGGTGGTGCCCGACAAGAGGATCAGGTCGGCGCCGTCGTCGACCAGGCTGACCGCCAGGGCTCGGGCGGCGTCGTAGTCGACCTCCCCACTGGGCGTGAAGGGGGTGACCATGGCGACGCCGACGGAACCGAAGCTGCGGGAGGGGGCTGCGCTCATGGCGCCACCCTAACGTGCACCCGGCCAGCCGAGAGGCCCTTCTCATGATTTGTCTCATAGGTACCTCTCCACTCCCGGATGCGCTCAGGGACCCGGAAGGGCCGTCACTTAGGCTCGGTCCATGACCTCCTCGATCCCCTCGCCTGCATCGCCGTCATCGTCCTCCGGGAGCCGGGACGGCTCCGTCCTGGGCGCCGATCCTCTGGCCGGGCTGAGCCCAGACCTGGACGCGCGCACGCCGCACCACCACTCCCCCGGCGCTCACAAACCGCATGACCATGACGGCCCCCAGGCGTCGGGGGGCTTCGTGCGCCCGGCTCGGGCGGAGGACCTGACGGCGATCGGGCAGGTCCAGGCCGCCACGATGCTGGCCTCCCTGGAGGCCGGCCACACCGCCGAGCACGGTGAGCCCCTGCCCGAGGGTGTGCGGGCGATGATCGCCGCCCCCGTCATCGCGGCGGGCTGGGAGACCGCAGTGACTGAGCCGCCCTCGCCCGAGCACCATGTCCTGGTGGCCACCACCGCCCAGGCGGATGCTGCGAGCCGGACGGTGGTGGGCCTGCTGGGTCTGGCCCCCACCCAGTCCATGGACGCCGAGGGGCACGTTGATGAAGCCGGAGTGCAGGCCGTGGAGGTCACGGCCCTGGGCGTGGAGCCGGCCAGTCAGCGCCGTGGGCACGGCTCCCGGCTCCTGGCGGCGGCCGTGGACCTGGCCCGTCAGGACGGGGCCAGGGCGCTCGTGGCCTGGGCGGTGCGCGGGGACGAATCGATCAGCCGGCTCCTGTCCTCGGTGGGCATGGCCCCCACCGGGGCCCACCGGGTGCTCGGTGTCGGTGAGGGCATCACTGAGGACTGCTGGGCGGCCTCGCTGTAGCGCCTCACCGCTCCTGCCCGGCCCCGACTGGCTTCCGTCTCAGAGGTCGAGCAGGGCGTCCAGGCCGATGGTCAGGCCGGGGTGGCTGGAGACCTGCCGCACGGCGAGGACCACGCCGGGCATGAAGGAGGCCCGGTCGAAGGAGTCGGTGCGGATGGTCAGCTGCTCACCGGGGTTGCCGAGCACGACCTCCTCGTGGGCGGTCAGCCCCCGCAGGCGCACGGCGTGGACGTGGACGCCGTCGACGACGGCCCCACGGGCGCCGTCGGGGTCGGTCTGGGTGGCGTCCGGCATGGCACCCAGGCCCGCCTCGGCGCGGGCGGCGGCGATGCCCTGGGCGGTGGCGACCGCGGTGCCCGAGGGCGCGTCGACCTTGTTGGGGTGGTGGAGCTCGATGACCTCGGCGGACTCGAAGTAGGGTGCGGCCTTCGCGGCGAAGCTCATGGCCAGCACGGCGGACAGGGCGAAGTTCGGGGCGATGAGGACGCTGCGGCCGGCGGCCTCGGGCCGGGCCAGGTGCTCGCGGACACGCCCGTAGGACTCCTCGTTCCAGCCGGTGGTGCCCACGACGACGTCCACTCCGGCGTCGAGCAGGGCGTGGACATTGGCCTCGGTGACGCTGGGGACGGTGAAGTCGACGGCGACGTCGGCGCCCGCCAGGTGCTCGGCGTCGAGGGTGTCCCCCACGTCCAGGCGGGCCACGAGCTCGAGCCCCTCGGCGTCCTGGACCGCCTGGCAGACGGTCGATCCCATGCGCCCGGCGGCGCCCACAACAGCTACGCGAATCGTCATGGCCCCACCCTAGCGACTCACCCACCCACCACGAGGTCACGTCCGCCTCCCGACACCGACTCCGGTTGCCCAGCGCCTGGACGTTCGGGATCCGCCTCAGGTGGGAGACTGAATGCGTCCCCCACGGGGGGGCAGCCGGGAGTCGATCCGAACAGAGTCACCAATCATGATGGATGCTGAAGGCACTCCCACATCATCAGAAAGTGAGCCGCTCGTGACTACAACCGCGGAGCAAGCACCAGCCGCCGCGCCCCAGGCATTCTCCAAGGCGCCCGGTACCAGGGTCGCCCTCGTCACCGGTGCCTCCTCCGGCATCGGCGAGGACACCGCCCGCAAGCTCCAGGCACTGGGCTACATCGTCTACGGCGCGGCCCGCCGTACCGACCGTCTCCAGGCCTTGACCGCCGACGGCATCCGCCCGCTGGCCATGGACGTCACCGACGACGCCTCCATGAGCGCCGGTGTCAACCGCATCCTGGAGGAGACTGGACGCATCGACGTCCTGGTCAACAACGCCGGCTACGGCTCCTACGGTGCCATCGAGGACGTCCCGATCGACGAGGCCCGTCGCCAGTTCGAGGTCAACGTCTTCGGTCTGGGGCGCCTTACCCAGCTCATCACCCCGCACATGCGCACCCAGGGCTCGGGCACCATCATCAACATCTCCTCCATGGGCGGGAAGCTGACCACGCCGCTGGGCGGCTGGTACCACGCCACCAAGTACGCCGTCGAGGCCCTGAGCGACGCCCTGCGCATGGAGCTGCGCCCCTTCGGCATCGATGTCGTCGTGGTCGAGCCCGGCGGCATCCGCACCGAGTGGTCGTCGATCGCCGCCGACCACCTGGAGGCTACGGCCGAGGGCAGTGCCTACGCCGATCAGATCCGGGCCGTGGCCGGAGCCATGCGCAGCGAGTCGAACAGTCGGCGCTACTCCCCGCCGGAGGTCATCGCCCGCACCATCGTCAAGATCGTCACCGCCCGCCACCCCCGGACCCGCTACGCCGTGGGCTTCATGGCCAAGCCGCTCATTGCCGCGCGTCGGGTCCTGCCCGACCGCGCCTTCGATCAGCTCATCGGTGCCGCCTTCGGCTTCCGTCGCTGAGCGAAGACCCGGCCTACGCGGACCAGCAGCACCAGGAGCCGACGACTGGAATCAGCTTGTTAGTGTCCATTTCGGATACAAAGGACCTCCATCTCTTAGAGCGCAGGCTGGAGAACCTTGGAATCATGCGGTTGCGCATCGGCCGGATGAGAGCGATCCGAGCCTTTGTCACCGATTTGGACACTCGGTCCCTCTTTTGGCTCCGGCAGTGTTCGATGAGCGGGTCATGAGCCCCGTCAGTTGTCGGCAGCTGTCAGGCGACCGGGCCAACCAGGATACGGGCGCGCTTCTGCTCCACCAGCCAGGCGGCCATCTCCCGGACCTCCTCAGGGGTGACGGCCTCCAGGCGGCGCAGGTTGTCCTCCATGGAGCGCAGGCGCCCGGTGACGACCTCGGCCCGCCCCAGGCGACCCATACGCGCCAGGGAGTCCTCTCCCCCGAGCACCATGGCCCCGCGCAGCTGGCCGCGGGCGCGCATCATCTCCCGCTCGGTGACGCCGTGCTCGGCGAGCTTCTCGAACTCGCCGATCATGACGGCACACACCTCGTCGACGTCGCCGGGGGCGCAGCCCGCGTAGAGCCCGAAGGCGCCGGCACCGGCGTAGGAGGTGTCGAAGGCGTAGGTGGTGTAGGCCAGGCCCCGCTTCTCGCGCACCTCCTGGAACAGGCGCGAGGACATGCCCCCTCCCAGGATGGTGGTGAGCACGCTCATGGCCCAGCGGCGCTCATCGCGTACGGCGATGCCCTGGCAGGTCAGGTACAGGTGGGTCTGCTCGCTCTCGCGCGGGACGGTGATGTCGTGGACGTCCAGGGGCGCGAAGGGCTCGACCTCGAAGCGGCGCTCGCGCGGAACGGCGTCAGGTGAGGCGTCCCAGCCGGCCGCTGCCAGGTCGGCCAGAACCCGCTCGCAGACCTCATCGTGGTCAACGGCGCCGGCGGCGGCCACCACGAGGGTGTCGGAGGCGTAGGTGCGCTTGTAGTGCTCCCACACGGCGTCGCGCGGCACCGCGGTGACGGTCTCGTTGGTTCCGCCGATGGGGCGGCCCAGCGGCGTGTCCTCACCGAAGGCGGCGCGGGCGAAGGCCTCCTGGGCGACGTCGGCGGGGTCGTCGGCGGCGTCGGCCAGCTCGGAGACGATGACGCCGCGCTCGGTCTCGACGTCGGTGGGCTCCAGGAGGGAGGAGGTCACCATGTCGGCGAGCACGTCGAGGGCCTGCATACCGTCAGGGGCGAGCACACGGGCGTAGTAGGAGGTGTGCTCCTTGGAGGTGGCGGCGTTGGACTCCCCGCCGATCATGTCGAAGGCCTCGGCGATGTCGTGGGCGTCGCGCGTGGCGGTGCCCTTGAACAGCAGGTGCTCCAGGAAGTGGGTGGAGCCCTCCTGGCCGGGCACCTCGTCGCGGCTGCCGACGCCGAACCACATGCCGATCGAGGCCGAGCGCAGCCCCGGCACAGACTCGGTGATGACTCGCACCCCTCCGGGCAGGACGGAGCGACGGGTGAGCGCGCCGTCGTCGTGCAGGGTCAGCTCGGTGCCGTCGCGGCCGGGGCGCCCGCGCCCGAGCTCCATCTCGGCGTAGTCGGTCGGGCTCGAGGACTGCCCGGTCGCGGGGGTCGAGGAGGGCTGAGAGGCCGCCTGCCGGGCTGATCCGGCGCGCATGTCTGGGTTGGTCACCCGCGAAGACTAGCGGGCTGGCGGGCCCAGTGTCGTTCCCGCACCCGGCCGCGTCCTGCCGCGCGCAGCGAACGCACTGCCCCGATGACGACGGTGTCCCCGCCCGGCCCAGAGGACCGGACGGGGACACCGGAGAGATGTATCAGTCGGCTAGGGCCGCTGAACGGGTCTCACTCCTCCTCGGAGGACTCGGCGCTGCGCATGCGACGACGGCGCGGACGGCGCTCGCGGCGCGGCTGCTCGCCGTCCTCGTCCTTGGTCTCGCGGCGCGAGCCGCCCTCACGGGAGGCCTTGCGGGAGGCCTCACCCTCGGCCTCGGCGGCGAGCTGCTCGTCGGTGAGGACCGCGTGCAGGCTCAGCTTGCCGCGCTGGTCGATCTCGGCCAGCTCGACCTGGACCTTGTCCCCGACGTTGAGGACGTCCTCGACGTTCTCCACGCGCTTGCCGCCGACGAGCCGGCGGATCTGGGAGATGTGGAGCAGGCCGTCCTTGCCGGGGGTCAGCGAGACGAAGGCGCCGAAGGTGGTGGTCTTGACCACGGTGCCCACGAAGCGCTCACCGATCTCGGGCATCTGCGGGTTGGCGATGGCGTTGACGGCGTCGCGGGCCGCCTCGGCCGAGGGGCCGTCGGAGGCGCCGATGTAGACGGTGCCGTCGTCCTCGACCGTCAGGTCCGCGCCGGTGTCCTCCTGGATCTGGTTAATCATCTTGCCCTTGGGGCCGATGACCTCACCGATCTTGTCCACCGGGATGCGCACGGCCAGGACACGCGGGGCCGTGGGGGCCATCTCGTCGGGGGCGTCGATGGCCTGGGCCAGGACGTCGAGGATGAACAGGCGGGCGTCGCGGGCCTGGCCGAGCGCGCCGGCCAGCACCTCGGAGGGCAGGCCGTCGAGCTTGGTGTCCAGCTGGAGGGCCGTGATGAAGTCACGGGTTCCGGCGACCTTGAAGTCCATGTCCCCGAAGGCGTCCTCGGAGCCGAGGATGTCGGTGAGGGTGGCCCACTTGGTCTCACCGTCGATGACCTCGTGCATGAGGCCCATGGCGATACCGGCCACGGGTGCGCGCAGCGGCACACCGGCGTTGAGTAGGGACAGGGTGGAGGCGCACACCGAGCCCATGGAGGTCGAGCCGTTGGAGCCCAGGGCCTCGGAGACCTGGCGGATCGCGTAGGGGAAGTCCTCGCGGGTGGGCAGGACGGGCACGAGGGCCCGCTCGGCCAGGTTGCCGTGGCCGATCTCGCGGCGCTTGGGGGCGCCCACGCGGCCGGTCTCACCGGTGGAGAAGGGCGGGAAGTTGTAGTTGTGCATGTAGCGCTTGTGGGTGACCGGGGAGAGGTCGTCCACCTGCTGCTCCATGCGCAGCATGTTGAGGGTGGTCACGCCCAGGATCTGGGTCTCGCCGCGCTCGAAGATGGCCGAGCCGTGCACGCGGGGAAGGACCTCGACCTCGGCGGCCAGGGTGCGGATGTCCTTCAGGCCGCGCCCGTCCATGCGCACGCCCTCGGTGAGGGTGCGGTGGCGCACGATCTTCTTGGTCACGGAGCGGAAGGCGGCCTTGAGGGCCTTGGTGTCCTCCTCGGTGGGGAAGGTCTCGGCGAGCTCGGCCAGGACCTCGTCACGCACGGCGTCGGTGGCCAGGTCGCGGGCCTGCTTGCCCTCGGTGGCGATGGCGGCGGCCAGGCCGTGGGCCTCGGCGGCCTTCTCGACGGCGTCGTACTGCTCGTCGGTGTAGTCCAGGTAGAGGGGGAACTCGGCGGTGGGCTTCGAGGCGTGCTGGGCGACCTCGAGCTGGGCCTCGCACAGGGCCTTGATGTGGGGCTTGGCGGCCTCCAGGCCCTCGGCGACGACGGCCTCGGTGGGGGCGACGGCCCCGGCGTTGATGAGCTCCCAGGCGTGCTCGGTGGCGCCGGCCTCGACCATCATGATGGCGACGTCGCCGGACTCCAGGACGCGGCCGGCCACCACCATCTGGAAGGTGGCGCGCTGCTGCTCGGAGTAGCGGGGGAAGGCCACCCAGTGCCCGTCGATGAGGGCCAGGCGGGTACCGGCCACGGGCCCGGAGAAGGGCAGGCCGGCGATCTGGGTGGACATCGAGGCGGCGTTGATGGCCAGGACGTCGTAGTCGTCGTCGGGGTGGATGGCCAGGACGGTCTCAACGACCTGGACCTCGTTGCGCAGGCCCTTGACGAAGGAGGGGCGCAGCGGACGGTCGATGAGGCGGCAGGCCAGGATGGCGGCGGTTCCGGCGCGGCCCTCGCGGCGGAAGAAGGAGCCGGGGATGCGGCCGGCGGCGTACTGGCGCTCCTCGACATCCACGGTCAGGGGGAAGAAGTCGAACTGGTCCTTGGGGTGCTTGCCCACGGTGGTGGCGGACAGGACGGCGGTCTCACCGTCGAGGTAGGCCATGGCGCTTCCAGCGGCCTGCTTGGCCAGGCGGCCCGTCTCGAAGCGCACCACGCGCTTGCCGAAGGAGCCGTTGTCGATCACTGCCTCGGCGGCGGTGACCTCGGGGTCGTCAATGAACATGAAGTCTCTCTATCTCGCGATCGTCGTGCCGGGTCCGTGGCCTTCGATCGAGGCCCACGGAGCCGAGTGCTGCCATACGCGGATCTCCTTGATCCGACGGCGCGAGCGCGGTTCCGGAGGCCACCACCGAAAACCGACGGGGCCGGCCGCTCCCCGGGTCTCTTCCCGGGGGCGGACTGCGCCACCTGCGCACTCCTGGCCGGCTCGCACGCTGGGAGAGCATCGATGAGCCGGCGAGTACACGAGGGCACAGCCGCGCAGATTCTATCGTGCGCGGCCCCGTGATGCCGATCAGCGCCACCGGATGCCACGTGAGATGGGACGCGCAGAACCGGCGATTTCCTGGACCCGCCTCGCCCGATCGTGACAAAGTGGTGACCAACGTCAGGACAAAGCGGTCCTGTCCCCCTCTCGTCTCAGGAGCGTCAACGATGACCTACCGCATGATCTTCAACCAGACCGGCTACTTCGGCAGGGGCGCGATCACCCATATCGCCCCCGAGATCGCCCGCCGGGGCCTGACCAAGGCCTTCATCGTCACCGACCCGGTCCTGGCCGACAACGGCACCGCCGCCCGCATCACCGACCTGCTCGACGAGGCCGGCATCGGCTGGGAGATCTTCTCCGACGTCGTCCCCAACCCGCCGATCGAGAAGGTCCAGGCCGGCCTGGCCGCCTTCCGGGCCTCGGGCGCCGACGTGCTCATCGGCCTGGGCGGGGGCTCGCCCCAGGACACGTGCAAGGCGATCTCGGTGATCGCCACCAACCCCGACTTCGAGGACGTGCTGAGCCTGGAGGGCCTGTCCCCCACGACCCGGCCGGGCGTGCCGATCATTGGCGTGCCCACCACTGCGGGCACGGCCAGCGAGACCACCATCAACTACGTCATCACCGACACCTCCAAGCAGCGCAAGTTCGTGTGCGTCGACCCCCACGACATCCCGGTCCTGGCCATCGTGGACCCCGACCTCATGGACGGCATGCCCCGCTCCCTGAAGGTCGCCACCGGCCTGGACGCCCTGACCCACGCCATCGAGGGCTACATCACGCCGGGCGCTTGGGATCTCTCCGACGCCCTGTGCCTGCGCTCCATCCAGATGATCGCGGCGAACCTGCGCGCCGCTGCTGACGGGGACGCCGACGCCGTGGAGCAGATGGGACTGGCCGCCTACATCAACGGCATGGCCTACTCCAACGTCGGGCTCGGCCTGGTCCACGGCATGGCCCACCCGCTGGGCGGGCGCTACAACGCCCCGCACGGGGTCGCCAACGGGATCCTCCTGGCCCCGGTCATGGCCTTCAACGCCGAGCATACCGGGGAGAAGTACCGCGACATCGCCGAGGCCTTCGGGGTTGAGGAAGCCCGGACCATGCCGCTGGAGGAGGCGCGCGCCGCAGCCGTGGAGGCCGTGGCCCAGCTGACGCGGGACCTGGGCAACCCCACCCGGATCTCCGAGGTCGGGGTGGAGGCCGACGGCATCGAGGCCCTGGCCGATGACGCCTTCGCCGACGTGTGCACGCCGGGCAACCCGCGCCCCGCGACCCGTGAGGACATCAAGGCGCTCTACACCTCACTGCTCTGACGACGGGCGAAGCGCCCCCTTGAACGCGATGCGGCCCGGCTCTCCTCCAGGGGGCCGGGCCGCACGGCTCGAGGCTGTCAGCGCGCTCAGCGGCGGATGCCGAGGCGGGCGATAAGAGCACGGTAGCGCTCGATGTCCTCCTTCATGAGGTAGTCGAGCAGGCGACGGCGCTTACCGATGAGCAGGTAGAGGCCGCGACGCGAGTGGTGGTCGTGGGCGTGGCCCTTGAAGTGCTCGGTGAGGTTGGAGATGCGCTCGGTGAGGATGGCGACCTGGACCTCCGGGGAGCCCGTGTCACCCTCGTGGGTGGCGTACTCGGCGATGATCTCTTGCTTGCGCTCTGCGGTAACCGACATGCGGACTCCTTCGGGTCTCGTTGCACGGAGCGCCGGGGCAGGTTCTCCCGGGCATGAGGTATCCGTGGCCGATCGACGGCCCGCCAACCTTACCAGCGCCGCTTCCCTCCGATCACGCCAGAGGCTGTGCGAACCGGCACAGTCCCGGGGCGGAAGCGCGATGCGACGGTCAGGCTCCGACGGCGAGCGCCTCCCCGAAGGCTCGACGCACACACCCGAAGCTACTGCGCGGTGACGTCCTCGGGACGGATCGGCTCGGGGACCGGGACTCCCAGAATCCGTGCGGTGTCCTCGATATCGGCGCGCATCTGCACCAGGAGCGCGTCGAGCCCATCGAAGGCGAGCATGGGGCGCAGGCGCTCGACGAGCTCGACCCCCACCTCCTCGCCATAGAGATTGAGGTCGGCTCGCCCCAGGACATGAGCCTCGACCGTGCGCTGGGGGACGTCGTCGAAGGTGGGATTGGTGCCGATCGAGATGGCGGCGGGCAGCCGCTGGACATCGCCTTCATCTGCGCAGCCGCGAATCAGCCAGCCGGCGTAGACCCCGTCGGGCGGCACGACACCGGCGGTGGCGGCCTCCAGGTTGGCGGTGGGGAACCCGAGCTCGCGGCCGCGGCGCAGACCTCGCACGACGACGCCGCGCAGCCGGTGGGGACGCCCCAGGACCCGGCTGACCTGCCGCATGTTCCCGTCCTTGAGGCACTGGCGGATCCACGTCGAGGACCAGCGACGCCCCTCGTCGGAGCAGATGGTGGAGACGATCTCCACCTCGAAGCCGTCCTGGCGACCGATCTGCTCCAGGGTGGCGGCGTCCCCGGAGTTGCGCCAACCGAAGCGGACGTCGTCGCCGACGACGACCGCGCGAGCCCCGAGCAGCTCCTCCAGCCAGGTGCGCACGAAGTCCTGCGGGCTCTGGGCGGCGAAGTCGAGGGTGTAGGTGATGACCAGGACCGCGTCGAGACCGAGGTCCCCCAGGGAGGCCAGGCGGTCGGTCAGGGAGGCGATGAGGGGCAGGTCGGCCTCGGGCTGGTGGACGCTACGGGGGTGGGGGTCGAAGGTGACCGCGACGGCCAGGGGCCGCAGGTCGCCGTGGGCGAGCTCATGGGAGAGCTCGACGACGCGTCCCAGGACCGCCTGATGCCCGCGGTGGACGCCGTCGAAGATGCCCATCGTGACCACGGCGCCCGGCCCTCCCGGAGCGCTCAGGCTCGCTGGCACCTGCTCGGCGCCGTACCAGACCTCCACTGTCGCTGTTCCTGCTCTCATCGGCCCGTGGGCGCACAGCGCCCCTGTCTTCATCCGCATCCACACACCCCCGCCCACCCCGCCGGGTCGGGAGAGGTGCGTGCGCGGGACAACCCTGCCACGGGGGCGCGGCCGGATGCGAACCAGCCGCCCTCGACACGCCTTGACGCGTTTCGACCGTCAGTCTATTCTCGATACCGACTGTCAGTCGATTAGCGTCGAGAACCGTTCCCTCACCTGGGAATCCCTCATCCGGGAAAGAGCCCGCAAGACCGAGGACAGACTCCAAGGAGGCTGCTGTCATGCTGATGCGACTTCTCAAGGCGGACCTGGCGCGCGGCGCCGTCGTGGCCGCCACCCTGACCGCTCTCATCGCCCTGGCGGCCACACTGATGTCGGCTGGGACGTCCCTGGTGGTGGACAGCCTGTCGGCCACGCACCGGCTCTCGCAGCGGGCCAAGCTGCCGGACCTGGTGCAGATGCACTCCGGCCGTATTGACGACCGCGACCGGCGGGCGATCGAGACGTGGGTGCAGGCGCGCAGCGACGTCACCGACCACGAGGTCATCAAGACCCTTCCAGTAGCGCGCCAGGAGCTGTCCATCAACGGCGTCAACCAGTCCGAGTCCTACAACGAGCCCGCCTTCGTCACCTCTCCCAAGCACCTCGACCTCCTGCTCGACGACGACGGCGAACCCGTCAGCCCGGGGCCGGGAGAGGTGGTGCTGCCGATCCACTACCGGGCGATCAACAGCGCCGATGTCGGCGACACCGTGACCGTCAGCAGTGCCGGCAGGACCACGACCCTGACCGTCGTGGGATTCGCACGCGACGCCCAGATGAATGCCGCCATGATCCCCTCCAAGCGCCTGGTGGTCTCGCCCGAGGACTTCTCCGCCCTGGAGCAGCAGATCACCGAGCCCGAGTACCTCATTGAGATGAGCCTGACCGACTCCGCCCGTCCCGGCGGCGTCATCGACGCCTACAAGGAGGCGGGTCTGCCCAGTAACGGCATCAACGTCAGCGCCTCGATGATCCAGCTCATGAACTCACTCAACGCCATGCTCATCGTGGCAGTGGCCCTGGTGGTGGCTGTCGTTCTGGCGGTTGTCGCCGTCCTCTCCCTGCGCTACACGGTGCTGGCGGCCGTCGAGACGGACCTGGCCCAGATCGCCGTGCTCAAGGCCATCGGGGCGCCACTGAGGCGGATACGCCGCCTCTACGTGGCCAAGTACCTGGCTCTGTCAGCGCTGGGGGCGGCCCTGGGCTACGTGGCCGGCCAGCCCCTGGCCACCGCCCTGGAGGCCCCGACGACCCTCTACCTGGGTCGGCCCGCGACAACCCTGTGGAGCGTGGGGCTGCCGATCCTCACGGTTCTGGTTCTGGCGTTCGGAGTCATCGGCTTCACCTGGTTGGCTCTGCGGCGCATCGGCCGCATCTCGGCCATTGAGGCCCTGCGCAGCGGCACCAGCGCCTCCCTGCGCCCACGCCGGCAGCGCTGGAGACTGACCACCCTTCGCCGCCTTCCGGTTCAGGTGTGGCTCGGGGCGCGCGAGGCACTGCGCCCCTCCAACGCCCTGATGCTCGGTGTCCTGGCGCTGTGCACCTTCACCATGGTGCTGCCGACGAATGTCTCCTCGACTCTGGGCGACCCACGTGTGGCCACCTACCTGGGGGCCGGTCGGGCCGACCTTCGTATCGACGTGCGCACCGGGGTCCAGGACCTGGCCGCCGTGGAGAAGGCCGTCGACTCCGACCCCCGCGTCGCCCGGCACACCACGATGCTGCGCCGCAGCTACAAGATGTCCGCTGCCGCCGGCGGCTCGGAGACGGCGCTCATTGATATCGGGGACCATGAGGCCTTCCCCATGGAGTACCTCTCCGGGCGCGCCCCCACCACCGACGGCGAGATCGCCCTGTCCTTCAGCCAGGCCCAGGACACGGGGGCCAAGGAGGGCGCCACGGTCACCGTCCGGACCGCCGACGGTGACAAGGACCTGACGGTCACGGGTGTCTACCAGGACATCACCAACAACGGGCATACCGCCAAGGCCACCTTCGACGACGGCGCCCCCGCACTGTGGCAGATCGTCTACGCCGACGCCGGCTCCACTCAGCAGGCCAGCGCCCTCGCCAAGCAGCTGAGCGGCGAGTACCCGGGGATCCAGGCGGTCAGCATGAATCAGTATGCCGCCCAGTTCTTCGGGGCCACCGGCTCCCAGGTCCGCGTCGTCACCACGCTGGCATGCGCCATCGCGCTGGGGCTGTCCTTCCTCATCACGGTGCTGTTCACCGTCCTCATCGTCTCGCGGGAGCGACCTCAGATCGGCGTCCTGATGGCGCTGGGGTGCACCAGACGGGCAGTTGCGGGGCAGTACCTCATCCGTTTCGGCCTCCTGGCGCTAGTGGGGACCGCCCTGGGGCTCCTGGGGGCCTCCGCTCTGGGCAGCCCCGCGATCGGGGCGGTCATGGCCTCGCGCGGAGCCCCCGACCTTCAGCTCCTCCCCAACTGGTGGCTGGTGGGGCTCGTCCTGCCGGGGGCACTGCTGGCCACCGTCGTCGGCGCCGTCGCCCTGGCAATCAGACGCCTACGCACCATGCCCCTGACCATGACCCTGACCACCGGCGAGTAAGGAGAGACAGAATGCGTGCCTCCACCCCATCGCGTTCCCCATGGCGCACCGGATCAGCAGCCGCCGGACCGGCCGTCCCCGTGGGAGCCGGGCAACCGGTCCTGCGGGCCCAGCACCTGTCCAAGAGCTACCACTCCCCCGTCCTGCGAGACCTCGACCTGGATGTCGAGCAGGGGCAGTTCGTCGCCATCATGGGGCCCTCCGGGTCCGGGAAGTCCACCCTTCTGCACTGCCTGAGCGGCATGGACCAGCCCGACGCCGGCTCGGTGCTCCTGGGCGGCCAGGAGATCACGAGCCTGAGTGAGAAGGAGCTGGCAGCGCTGCGACTGACGCGTTTCGGATTCGTCTTCCAACAGGCGCACCTCATGACCACCCTGTGCCTGCTGGACAACATCGTCCTGCCCGGGTTCCTGGCGGGCCTGCGTCCGCGCTCCGAGATCACGGCGCGTGGAGAGGAGCTCATGGAGCGTATGGGGATCGCCGAGCTGGCCACCAGCGGCGTCACCGAGGTCTCCGGAGGCCAGCTGCAGCGCGCAGGCATCTGCCGGGCCCTCATCAACGACCCCGGGATCGTCTTCGCCGACGAACCCACCGGAGCGCTCAACTCCGCCACCGCGCTGCAGATCCTCGACCTGCTCGGGGAGATTCACGCCTCGGGGACGACTCTGGTCATGGTCACCCACGACACCCAGGTGGCGGCCCGGGCCGACCGTGTCCTGGTGCTCGTGGACGGGCAGATCAAGGAGGACCTGCTCCTGGGACGATACGAGGAGGCTGACGGCCCCTCACGCCTGACGACGGTCACCGAGGCCCTCCAGCGCCACAGCGTGTGACGGGGCCGAGTCAGTGGCCTCCGCAACCGCAACCGCCACCGCCCGAGGCGGAGGCGGAGACATCACGCAGACCCAGCAGGTTACCGGCCTTGTGCCCGGGGGTGACGCCCTGCGGCGCTCCCGCTCCCAGGGCCGTCGTCACCGCTGAGGCGATGGCGACGGCGTCGACGACCTCCGGGGAGGTCTGCGCGGGCTCGGGCCGGTATCCCTCACCCACCGGCTGGGCGACTGCGGGAGCGGCGGCCCGCTCGTCCTGCTCGCTGCGCTTGCCGTGCCCGCCGCATCCGCAGCGGCATCCTCCGGTCTGGCTCATCATGTCTCCTCACGCAAAGGTGCTCATCGGGTGTGCTTTCGCCGGACGGGCCGGCGGCCCGGGTGCGCGTCTCAGGCCGGGTCCAGGACCAGCACCGGGCGCGCACGTGGACCCTGGTGCCTCAACAGTGCCACGAGGCGCCCACCGGGGGCGAATCCGGCGACGACGCGCTGCTCGGCCGTCTTCGCAGAGGCCTGCAGCCGCCGGCCCTCGGGTGCCTCACCCCTCTCCAGGACCTCGGCGTCAAGGGGCTGGCCGTAGCGCAGTGCGCGTGCCTCGCCCTCGGTCAGAGCCAGCCACTCGAAGCAGCGCCGGGCGACCTCCTCCAGCGGGAGTGTGGTGACCCCGTGAGGCTCAGGGCTGGAGGCGTCGGTCTCGACCTGGGCGGACAGGTCCGCCAGGGTGTGAGCCTCATCGATGTCGAAGGGGCCCACTGCGGTGCGCCGCAGCGCGGTCAGATGAGCCCCGCAGCCCAGCGCCCACCCCAGGTCCCGGGCCAGGGCGCGCACGTAGGTGCCCGACGAGCAGGAGACGAGGATATCGATGTCGACGGCCTCCGCTGCGTCCGGGCCGTCGCTGAGGGCGGCTTCGACGACCGTCTTCCGGGGCTCTGCGGTCAGTCGCAGCTCGTGGATGGTGACGGGCCTGGCCTGCAGCTCGACGTCCTGCCCGTCACGGACGCGTTGGTAGGCTCGCACGCCGTCGACCTTGATGGCGGAGACCGCACTGGGCACCTGCTGGATCGGTCCGGTCAGGGCTGTCAGCACCTCCTGGAGGCGGGGCTCGGACAGGCCCTCGATCCGGCAGCCGCGGGCTGCGACGATCTCCCCGTCGGCGTCCTCCGTCGTGGTCTCCACCCCGAGGCGAACGGTGGCCTCGTAGGTCTTGTCGGCTCCCACCAGGTAGGTGAGGAAACGGGTGGCGCGCCCGATGCCCAGCAGCAGCAGGCCGGTGGCCATGGGGTCGAGGGTGCCGGCGTGCCCCACCTTGCGGGTGGCGGCCAGGCGGCGGGTGGCACCGACGACGTCGTGACTGGTCAGCCCTTGGGTCTTGTCCACCACGAGGATCCCGTCGGCCGCCGTGACCGCGCCGCGGGGGACGTCGGGGCGACGACGTGCGCGGTCGGGGCCACTATGACGGCCGGTCCGCTCCACGGGCTCGGCCCGCTCAGAGGCCTTCACCGGTCCTCGGCGTCCGTTGCGGACTCCTGATCGCCCTCCTCGGCCTGGGGGTCGCCGTCCCCGGCCTCCTCATCCTCCTCATCGTGGCGGTAGGGGTCGGCGTCACCGGCGTAGGTGGCTCCCTCGGCGACCTTGGCGATCTGGGCGTCACGCACCCTGGCCTGGGCCAGGGCGTCCTCGAGGGTCTTAGCGGTGGTGGGCAGGGCATCGAGCTGGAAGGACAGTGAGGGGGTCAGGCGGATGCCGAGGGCCTTGCCAACCTCGGAGCGGATGAGTCCCTTGGCTGAGCGCAGCGCCTTGGCCGTCTCCTCCCGCTCCTCATCGCTGCCGTAGACGGTGTAGAACACGGTGGCCTGCTGGAGGTCGCCGGTGACACGGACGTCGGTGACGGTGACGAAGCCCAGGCGCGGGTCCTTGATGCGCCCTTGAAGGAGGCGGGCGACAGTCTCATGAATGCGGTCGGCGACCTTGCGGGCGCGGGCGGCGTCGGCCATGGCGGGGCTCCTTCACGTGCGGGGTCCGGGCCTGTCAGGCCCGGGGCTGAGCGATCGGGACCGATCGGCGCGCCGTCCTCACCCACGAAAGAGCGGACCCTTCCGAGGCGGTCCAGTGCGCCTCACTATGCTACGCGGAGCGGCGACACGGTCACCGCAGCCATCCCCAAGCGCGAACGGATCAGGAACAGATCACAATGAGCTCCTCCCCCGGTGCATACTCCTCGAAAGACGGCCCCACCGCTACGCCACCGGCCCGTCCTGAGGCCGCGGCGACCTCGGCGTCAGGGACGCTCGACAGCACTGGGATGGCTCTGGTCATCGGCTGCTACACCCTGTGGGGCGTCTTCCCCCTCTACTTCCACCTCCTCTCGGCCGCCGGCAGTGTGGAGATCATCGGTCACCGGATCCTCTGGACGCTCGTCTCCTGCCTGACGCTCATCGCCCTGCGGCGCCGCTGGGCGCAGCTGGTTCACGTGGTGCGCTCACCGCGCCTGCTGGGGATGCTGGCCGTCTGCGGGCTGCTGGTCTCAGTCAACTGGCTCGTCTACGTCTACGGCGTCAACAGCGCGCGCACGGCCGACGCCGCCCTGGGCTACTTCATCAACCCGCTGGTGACGGTGGCCCTGGCCTCGCTGGTGCTGCATGAGCGGTTGCGCCCCGCTCACCGGGTCTCGATCGCGCTGGCGAGCGCTGGAGTGGCCCTCCTCGTGGTGCTGCAGGGCTCGCTGCCGTGGATCTCCCTGGCGCTGGCCTTCTCCTTCGCCTTGTACGGGCTGGTCAAGAAGCAGCTCGGGCCCGACGTGGACGCTCTGACCGGGCTGACGGTGGAGAGCGCCGTCGTGACTCCCATCGCACTCGCCTACCTGGGCCACCTGGCCTGGCAGGGGCAGTCGGCCTGGCAGGCCCCCGCTCAAGGGTGGTGGATCCTGGCGCTGCTCGTGGTGGCCGGCCCGGTCACGGCCGTGCCCCTGCTGCTCTTCGCCGCCGGGACCAGGCGCGTGCCGTTGTCCGTGGTCGGGATGGGACAGTACATCGCCCCAACCATCCAGTTCCTGCTGGCCTGGGGCGCCTTCCACGAGCGGATCCCGCTGGCCCGATGGGCGGCCATGATCCTGGTGTGGGCGGCGGTCGCAGTCTTCATCGGTGACGCGGTACGCCAGCTCCTTCGCCGTCCTCGCCCTCGTTAGCCTCCGGCAGGCCGCCCTGGGGACCGAAGCGCTCCAGGAGCGGTCCGATGATGTCCATCGGCAGGGGGAAGACGACCGTGGAGTTCTGGTCGGCGCCGAGCTCCAGGAGGGTCTGCAGGTAGCGCAGCTGGAGAGAAGCCGGTGACTTCGAGAGCGTGTCCGCCGCCTGGCGCAGCTCCTCGGAGGCCTGGAGCTCACCGCGGGCGTTGATGATCTTGGCGCGGCGCTCACGCTCAGCCTCAGCCCCACGAGCCATGGCCCGCTGCATCTGCTCGGGAATCTCGACATCCTTGATCTCAACGACACTGACCTCCACGCCCCAGGGCTCGGTGAGCTTCTCGATGATGTCTCGCAGGTCGGCGTTCAGGGCGCTGCGGTGGGCGAGCACGGTGTCCAGGTCAACCCGACCGAGGACGGACCTCAACGTGGTCTGCGCGATCTGGGAGGTGGCGATCGCGTAGTTCTCCACCGCCATGACGGCCTTGACCGGGTCAGTGACGTTGAACAGGACGACGGCGTTGACGCGCGCCGGCACGTTGTCCTCCGTGATGACCTCCTGGGGCGGGATGGTCAGGGTGACCACGCGGGTGTCGACCCGCACCAGGCGCTCGAGGAAGGGAACAACCAGGTGCAGGCCGGGGTCGTAGACAGGTCGCAGGCGCCCCAACCTGAACACGATGCCCCGCTCGTACTGGGTGATGATCTTGAGCGAGAGGGCCAGGACGAGCAGGACGAGGACGGCCAGGGCCGCAATGGCGGTGGTGGTGGTAGTCATGAAGGATCCTTCAGGAAGGTGGGTCGACGTGGCTCAGGACTGGGCCCGAATCATCTGCTGGTGGTGTCGGTGGCCTCATTCCACGCCGAGGACCACGAGCGCCGGGCCCCACCACGGGTGCCATCCGACCCGAGCTCGGCGCCAGTGGTCGGGACGCGCTTGCGGGTGCGCAGGGCGGTGACGCGGCGCAGCTCGGGCTCCACGGAGGCAGCGGAGGCGACAGTCCCGCCGTCCGCCTTCCCGGTGCCGTCAGCCCCGGAGAGGAAGGAGACATGCACGGTGCGCCCCGTTGCGGCCGCACGGGCCTGGGCGGTGGCGATCGCCTCGGCCGCCTCACGCACTGAGCGGTATCCCGAGGGGCGTGCGCTGATCGACACCGGGACGGGCCCGGTGCCCGATGAGCGACGAGCCTCCTCGGCCTCCAGGTACTCCTGCGAGCCGACGTGGGGCAGGTGGGCCGGCGCGTTGTCGGGGGTGCTCCACAGGTGACGGGCCAGCGGCAGGACTCCGGCCACGATGACGACGACGGTCGTCGTGCCCAGGACGATGAGGTCGCCGGTGGCGTGAAAGACCACCATGAGCAGCACCGGGATGAAGACGCCAACGCAGGCGATGACCAGGCCCACGCCACGGTGGAAGCGTCCGGCGTCGGAGTAGGGCCACGGGTCGACGGGCCGGGTGATCTCCCGTGGGCCGGGAGTGGGCGAGCAGCTGTCCTTGGACGGGCAGCGCCCGCAGATCGCATGGGCGCCCTCATAGCGGATGACACGCTTGTCCGGGTCGAAGGCGGTGGGCCACAGCCACTGGTCCTCGTGGCACCTCCAGCCGTCGACGTCGTCGTGGTACATGAAGTCCGAGTGCCTCCAGGACATGGAGTGCCGGGCGCTGCGTGAGCCGAGGACGTCCACGGCCCACGCAGCAGCCAGCATGATGAGCGCGTAGGCGGCGATGAGCCACACGCTCAGGTCGGGTGAGTCCATCAGTCGTTCAGCTCCGCGCGCTCACCGCGCCAGGCCTTGCGCCCACCCTGGATCTCCTCGTAGAGGGCGTCCTCGGCGAAGGTGTCCACCGTCCGCCCTCGACGCCAGTTCCTCAGTCCCAGGAAGGCGATGTAGAGGTAGGGCAGGACTCCACCGAGGATGAAGATGAGGTCGCCGGGCATCCGCCCCCACTCGATGATCGTGTTGACCGAGTTGGTGACGTAGGTGAGCTGGCGGGCCTCGAAGTAGCCCGTGCTCACCGAGTAGCGCAGCTGGAGGATGCCCAGCGGCAGCAGGGTGGCGAAGCACATCCAGGCCAGACCGATGTTGAGGCTCCAGAAGGAAGTCTTGGCGAGCTTCTCGGGCCACTTGTCGGCCGGCACCAGGTAGCGCAGGGCGAACATCCCCAGCGCCAGCGCCATGAAGCCGTAGACGCCCATCATGGAGGCGTGGGCGTGGTTGGCCGTCAGCGCGGTCCCGATCTCGTAGTAGGACACGATAGGCAGGTTGACCAGGAAGCCGAAGACACCGGCCCCCAGGAAGTTCCAGAAGCCGACGGCCATGAGGAACATGACGGCCCAGCGGTGCGGGAAGGGACCGGCCTCCTTGCCATGGCGGTTGGCGCCCAGCTGCATGAAGGCCCAGGCCTCCACCGTCAGGAAGGTCAGGGGGATCACTTCGGCGGCTGAGAAGAAGGCGCCCAGGGCCATGTGCTCGACCGGCGTGCCGGAGAAGTACAGGTGGTGCATGGTGCCGATGACGCCGCCGGCGGAGTACAGGATGATGTCCATGAAGATGATGCCCAGTGCGATCCTCTCGCGGACAACGCCCAGCAGGACGAAGACGTAGGCGACCATGACGGTGGTGAACAGCTCGAGGAAGTCCTCGACCCACAGGTGCACCACCCAGAAGCGCCAGAACTCGGCGACGGTCACGTGGGTTCCGGTGCGCGCCATCATCCCCACGGCGTAGAAGGCGGGGATCGCCAGGGCCGCGAACATGAACAGCCAGGGCATGTTGGCCACGTGCTCGTTGCTCAGGCGCGAACGCATGGCGCGCCAGATGATGAACACCCATACGAACAGGGCCAGGGTCAGCAGCACCTGGAAGACGAAGGGCAGGTCGAGGTACTCCCACTGCTGGGCGAACAGCGGTCCCTTGGCCCAGCTCAGGCCGTGCTGGCTGGCCCCCTCCGCCAGGCAGGACAGGACGACGACGACCGTGGCGGCGATGAACAGGGTCCACACCAGCACGTGCTGCTTCTTCGGCTCGCGCCTGGCGATGAACGGGGTCAGGAACAGGCCGGCCGCGAGCAGTCCGATGGCGGTCCAGAACAAGGAGAGCTGGACGTGCCAGGTGCGGGCCAGGGAGAAGGGCAGGAGCCGGCCCAGGTCGAAGCCGAAGAAGGACAGCACGTCGGCCCGGTAGTGCTCGGCCAGGGCCCCCAGGAGCGTCTGGACGAGGAAGAGGGCGGCGATGGTGAAGACGTACCAGGCCACTACTCGCTGCGACTTGGTCAATCCGACTTCCTCCGGCTGTCGGAAGGACAGGGCTGGCGCTTCCTCGGAGTGCCAGCCGATCTTCTGGCTCCAGCGGCCGTAGATGGCGAACATGACCCCGGTTCCACCGATGAGGACGATCAGTGACAGGACCGACCAGATCATGAGGTCACCGGTGGGCGCATTGCCGACCAGGGACTCGGCGGGCCAGTTGTTCGTGTACGAGTAGTCGTGGCCGGGGCGCTGCGCTGACGAGCCCCAGGCGGTCCAGCCGAAGAAGGCCGTCACCTGCTTGACCTGGACGGGGTCGGTGATGAGATCCGGCTTGAGGCCGTGGCTGTGGGCGTCGGGCCCGAACATCGTGGTGTAGTGGCTGACGGCCTCGTTGTAGGCCTTGACCTGCTCATCGGTCCACACCAGGGTTCCCGTGGAGGGGTCGTAGCGGTTGGTCCGCATCATCTCCTTGGTGGCGGCCGCCGGGTCGGCGACCCCCTTGGCGGCGAGCTGCTTCTTGACGCTCGTGGCCTCCATGCGAAGGTACTCGGCGGTGAAGTCCGGACCGAGGTAGCCGCCGTGTCCCAGGATGGAGCCGTACTCCATGAGACCCCTGGCCTGGAAGAGCTTCTGCCCCTCAGTGATGTCCTGCGTCGTGAAGAGGGTCTCGCCGCTCTCGGTGACCACCTTCTGCGGTTGAGGCATGGAATTGGTGTAGGTGCGGTAGGCCAGCAGGCCCATGACAGTGAATCCGAAGAGCATGACCAGGGCGACCCCCTGGATCCACCCCTTGCCGATGAGGCGAGCGCGTCGGGAGGACGCCCCCTCAGTCGTGGCAGCGGATGACATGAGATTACCTCCGTGTATCTCAGGAGACGGCGGATGTCTTCCGCGTCGTCACAGCCACCGTACAAGCCCCACAGAGCGTCGCGGGGGAACAATCCAGGACTTCTCCGTCGATATCCCGGCCGATCGGCCCCATTTCCTCAGATTCTCTCCATTGATATTCAACGCGTGGAACGGCGACACAACCGGCGTGCCATCCATTTTAGTTACTCCTGTGTTTCCTATTTAAGGAAGGTTGATATAACTTCAGCTCCGTCACATCGTCACCCCGATTGCGACGTCTTGTCACCATCTTCTAGATAGAACCGAGAAACAGCAGTACAATGATTTATACGGAAAGACTGTCACCCCGTTTGTAAGGCACGACGATGTCCCTTTTGCCCCTAGCCGCACAGACCGCCAACGACGTCGCCCAGCAGTGCGTGGACACTGAGACCTTCCCGCTGTGGTTGCGCGTCACCCACTTCATCAACTTCCTCCTCATGGGCGTGCTCATCCGCTCCGGGATTGAGGTCATCGCCTCGCACCCGCGCTTCTACTTCAAGGACCAGTGCGAGCCCGGCTCCGAGTGGATCCGGTTCACCAAGGACAAGGTGCCCCTCGAGGAGGGGGCTTTCACCGCCCGGGATGATCAGCGCGACCTCTCTCCCCTGCTGTCCCTGCCGGGCCGGGCCAAGATCGGGCTGGGGCGTGCGTGGCACGGGGTGGCCACCAGCTTCTGGCTGCTCAACGGCGTCATCTACGTCGCCTTCCTCGTGGGCACCGGGGCGTGGCACCGCCTGGTTCCCACCACGTGGCAGATCCTGCCCGACGCCTGGGACTCCCTGCTGACCTACGCGCACCTGCGCACCCCGTCCTTGTGCGACTTCACTCCTTATGACAGCCTCCAGCAGCTGGGGTACTTCTTCATCGTCTTCATCGCCGCTCCGCTGATGATCGTCACGGGACCGGTCATGTCCCCCGCCGTCGTGGGACGCTTCCCCTGGTACGCCAAGATGTTCGGTGGACGCCAGGCCGCCCGCTCCCTGCACCTGATCGGCATGTTCATCTACCTGGGCTTCGCCATCGTTCACGTGGGCCTGGTGTTCATCGTGCACGCTCCCCACAACCTCACCCACATCGTCTTCGGCTACTACGACCCCAACCGGGTGGGTCAGGCCTACGTCACCGTGATCGGGACGATCGTCGTCGTGGTGGCGCTGTGGATCGCCATGTCCTACTGGACGCTGACGGACACCCGTCGCAGCCAGCGGATCCTGTGGGACGCCACGCGGGGGATCCGCCGCCTCACGGTGGACCGCTTCAGTTCTCAGCAGGCCGTTAAGAAGCCCTGGACGGAGAAGGACATCTCCAAGTTCCACTGGGTCAACACCCGCACCCCCTCACGGGAGGAGTCTCCGGAGTACCAGGAGCTGGCGGCGAACGACTTCGCCGACTTCCGTCTCGAGGTGGGTGGCATGGTCTCGGCGCCGGCGTCCTTCTCCCTGGCGGAGCTCAAGGCGATCGCCAGCCAGTCCCAGATCACCATGCACACCTGCATGCAGGGCTGGACGGGGATCGCCAAGTGGACGGGGATCCGTGTGCGGGACCTGCTCGCGCAGGTCGGTCAGATCGATCCCGAGGCCGGCTGGGTGATGTTCGAGTCCTTCGGCATGGCCCAGCACATGCACGACGGGCGTCCGGTCGAGCCGTACTACACGTGCCTGCCTCTGGACATGGCCCTCGAGGATGACACGATCCTGGCCTGGGACCGCAATGACGCGCCGCTGTCGGGCATGTTCGGTGCTCCGCTGCGCCTGCGCTGCGAGACGAGCCACGGCTACAAGATGATTAAGTGGGTCCGGTCGGTGACGTTGATCCGTCACTACAGCGAGGTCGGTGACGGCATGGGCGGGACCCGTGAGGACTCCGGGTACCAGGACGTCAACGCGCGCATCTGACGCTCATCGCCCCACCCGCATTTTCTCTCTCGTGGACGAGGCGATGCGGGTCCGTCTGACACGGTGGCCGGCCACCCCAGTGCGGGGTGGCCG
>NZ_KV789154.1:0-13510 GCF_001807465.1 Actinomyces sp. HMSC08A09
CGAAACTCTCAGAAGTCATGAGACAACACAATGCGCTTAACCCCCGACCAATACGCCCCGAGGTTCGTGGAGAGGGACTCCTCCCACGGAGTCATCTGAGGGAGGCGGCCTCCTCAAGCGCGGAGGCGAGGTACCCGGCGGACGCGCCGAACCCGGCCGAGGCGACCTGCGCCGGGGTTCCCGATACGACCACCGTGCCGCCGTCGTCTCCCGCTCCGGGGCCGAGGTCGATGACGTGGTCAGCGGCGGCGACGACGCGCATATCGAGCTCGACCGCGACAACGGTGTTGCCGGCCTCGACGAGCGTGTGCAGGTGGGTGACGAGACGGTCGGCGTCGGCGCAGTGCAGGCCGGAGGTGGGCTCATCAAGCACGTAGAGGGTGTCTCCCCGCTGGGCACGCTGGAGCTCCGAGGCGAGCTTGACGCGTTGGGCCTCACCACCGGACAGCTGTGTCGCAGGCTGCCCGAGCCGCAGGTACCCGAGACCCACGTCGATCAACGCAGTCAGCGAGCGCATGATGTCGAACTCGCCGTCGAAGAACTCGTGCGCCTCCTCGACGCTCATGGCGAGAATCTCTGCGATATTGCGCCCGCGCCAGGTGATCTCCAACGTACTGGACCGGTAGCGGGTGCCGTGGCAGTCCGGGCACTCGGTGTAGACCGAGGGAAGGAAGAGCAGCTCCACCATGACCGATCCCTCGCCCTCACAGGTCGGGCAGCGGCCGCCGGCGACATTGAAGGAGAACCGGCCCGGCTTGTACCTGCGGGAGCGGGCCTCGGGAGTCTCGGCAAACCGCCGCCGCACGTGATCGAACAACCCGGTGTAGGTCGCGATGTTGGAGCGCGGGGTCCGGCCGATGGGCTTCTGGTCGATGCTCACGACTCGCCGTACCCCGGTCAGGTCGCCCTCGACACGCCCACCGAGCTCGTCGGGCTCGTCCGACAGCAGCAGCTCATCACCCTCGGGGGCCTCATCCTCGCCGGCCTGGACGGTCCGGCCCAGCCGCTCACTGAGCAGGACGGGCAGCGCCTGGCTGACCAGGCTCGACTTGCCCGACCCGGAGACCCCGGTGACGGCGGTGAAAACTCCCAGCGGCAGCGAGACCGACACGCCGTGCAAATTGTTGCGGGTGACGTTCTCAAACCGCAGCCACCCCTGTGGCTCCCGGGCGACCCTCGCAGGCAGGCCGCTGCCGCCGAAGACGTATCCACGGGTCACCGACTCCTCGACGTCGGCGAGCCCGGCCGTGGGACCGCTGTAGATGACGCGTCCACCGCGCTCGCCCGCGCCCGGGCCGATATCGACCATCCAGTCCGCGTGCCGCATCACGTCCACCGAGTGCTCCACGATGAACAGGCTGTTCCCACGGCGCTTGAGGCCGTCAAGAACGCCGAGCAGCGCGCTGACGTCCTGGGGATGGAGCCCGGCCGAGGGCTCATCGAGCACGTAGACCACGCCGAAGAGCTCGGAGGTCAGCTGGGTCGCGAGCCGCAGCCGTTGCAGCTCCCCGCCCGAGAGCGTGGGCGTCGTGCGCCCCAGGGAGAGGTAGCCCAGGCCGAGGTCGATGATCGGCCGCAGCCGGTCGATGAGCTCCGCGCCCAGGCGTGCTGTCGCGGCGAGCTTCTCGGCCGAGCGGTTCGGCGTCCTGCGCACGTCGGGAGCCGCCGCGTGGGCGGATCCGCCGGCGTCGACGCGCTGACGGACGGCGTCTTGGCGGGCGATCTCGTCCAGGGGTCGTCCGGTGATCTCGACGTCGTCGCCCCCTTCGGAGGCCTGCTCGACCGCCTTCTCGATCAGTGAGAGCAGCTCGGCCAGCGTCAGGTCGGAGATGTCGGCGACGTCGAGCCCCTCGAAGGTGACCCTCAGCGCCTCCGGCTTCAACCGCTTGCCGTGGCAGGCGGGGCAGGGCGCGGCGGTGAGGAACTGCGCCACGCGCCGCTTCATGGATGCGCTCTTGGTGTTGGCGAACGTGTCGAGCACGTAGCGGCGCGCGCCGACGAAGGTGCCCGAGTAGCTCGGCTCGACGCCGGCCGCGATCGCGGCACGGGCCTCGGAGAGAGTGAGCCGCGAGTGCACGGGAACGTGCGGCGTCTCCTCGGTATAGAGGATCCAGTCCCGTTCCTCCTTCGGCAGATCCTTCCAGGGCACGTCGACGTCGTAGCCGAGCGCGACCAGCACATCGCGCAGCTGGTGACCGTGCCAGGCGGTCGGCCACGAGGCGATCGCCCGCTGACGGATCGTCAGGGAGGGGTCCGGCACCATCTGCTCCTCGGTGACCTCGTACACGCGGCCGATGCCGTGGCACCGCAGGCACGCGCCCTGCACGGTGTTGGCGGAGAAGTCCTCGGCGTAGAGCATCGGCTGGTCATCGGGGTAGTCGCCGGCCCGGGAGTAGAGCATGCGCACGAGGGAGGAGAGCGTGGTGATGCTGCCCACGGAGGAGCGGGCACTGCTGCCCCCGCGCTGCTGCTGGAGGGCGACGGCGGGAGGCATGCCCGTGATCGAGTCGACGTCGGGGACCCCCGCCTGGTCGATGAGCCGGCGGGCGTAGGGGGCGACGGACTCGAGGTAGCGGCGCTGGGACTCCGCGTACAGGGTTCCGAAGGCCAGCGACGACTTCCCCGACCCGGAAACACCGGTGAACACCACCAGCGCGTCGCGGGGAACTGTGAGATCGACATTCTTGAGGTTGTGCTCGCGAGCGCCGAGAACACGTACGTCGGGCTGGACGAACGACGAGTCATCCGACGAGTCATCGGGGGCGGGCACTGGTTCTTGGGTCATGCTGGGGAGGCTAGCAATGTTCGCCGTCATGACGGCGAACATAGGCAAGCATGAGGGCGAAGGATCGTGGGCCTGGAAGTGCCCGGTCCTCCGTCTGGCACGCAGTGTTAGTACGGTGGCACGCATGGCGATAGAGGACGAGCCCGCCAAGGTTCTACCGTGGATGTTTGCCGTGGTCGCAGCCCACGAGGTCCCGGGTTGACCGCTGGGCGCCGTTGCGACCAGGCCATCCACCGTCAGAGGAGAACGTTATGGCAAGCAGCAACCGCGCCGTCGTATTCGAGGGCACCAGAGACATGCGGGTCGAGTCCCTCGACTTCCCGAAGCTCGAGATGCCGAACGGCAAGAAGGCCCCCCACGGAGTCATCCTCAGGATCGTCGCCACCAACATCTGCGGGTCCGACCTGCATATCTACCGAGGCTCCTTCCCCGTTCCCCAGGGCATGGTCATGGGGCACGAGATGACCGGGGAGGTCATCGAGGTCGGCTCCGACGTCGAGTTCCTCTCCGAGGGCGACCTGGTCTCGGTCCCGTTCAACGTCGCCTGCGGGCGCTGCCGCAACTGCCGAGCGGGCCGCACGGACGTCTGCGAGACCACCAACCCCGCCGTCTCCTGCGGCGCCTACGGGTTCAACCTGGGCGACTGGCAGGGCGGCCAGGCCGAGTACCTGTTCGTCCCCTACGCCGACTTCCAGCTGCTCCGCTTCCCCGACCGCGATCAGGCCATGGAGAAGATCCGCGACCTGGCGCTGCTGTCAGACATCCTGCCCACCGCCTTCCACGGTCTCATGGAGGCCGGGGCCAAGCCCGGCTCAACCGTCTACATCGCCGGCGCCGGCCCGGTGGGCCGCTGTGGCGCCGCAGCGGCCCGGCTCCTGGGAGCTTCCTGCATCATCGTCGGCGACTACTACCAGGACCGCCTCGACCTGATGAGGAACAACGGCTGCGAGACCATCGACCTCAGCCAGGACGTTCCACTGACCGACCAGATCGAGGCCATCCTCGGCGAGCCCATGGTCGACTGCGCGGTCGACTACGTCGGGACCGAGGCCCATGGCATCGGCCGCGAGGCTGAGGATATGGGCCCCGCCCACGCCATCAACCAGGTCATCGACGCCACTCGTGCCGGCGGTGCCACCGGGATCATCGGCGTCTACGGCCCGGACCCCCTGGCGGAGTCCAAGGAGGAGCAGGCGGGCACCTACCCCATCGACTTCGGCAAGGCGTGGATCAAGTCTCCGAAGATCACGGCCGGACAGGCCCCGATCATGCGCTACAACCGCCAGCTGATGATGGCGATCCTGTGGGACCGCATGCCCTACCTCCGTGACATGCTCAACACCAAGGTCATCAGCCTCGACGAGGCCCCCGACGCCTACGCAACCTTCGACACCGGCGTCTCGGACAAGTTCATCATCGACCCCCACGGCCTGGTCGCCGCCTGATCCCAGGTCTGCACCGATCCTTCGGTCCGCGGTCGTCGTCCAGGCGACGACCGCGGACCGGCCTGTTTCACGCCCGGACCTCCCGCGTTCTCCCACAGCGGCACGGACCAGGCCCCGCGGTGATTCCGCTGTACGGTGGAGTGAGGGTCGGCTTAATCACGGAAACCACCGGCGTCGACCAGCGAACAGGGACGTGATCCATGGGGCAGGAGAGCACTTTCGTGCCACAAATGACATCCTTCTCGACCCGGAACGCCGGACCCGGCAACGAGGTCGACTACTGGCGCCAGGCTCGCCGGGAGGCCTATGTCTCAGCCAGAACCGATCCCATCGGCACCGGGTTCGGTGGCGAGATCCAGCTGGGCCAATACGCCGACTTCCGCCTGTCCACCAAGCGGGCCCGTACCGAGCACGTCCGACGCTCCCGCAACGACATCGCCCAGGGACATGAGGACCAGGACTACCTCTACGTCCTGTTCCAGGTCCGCGGCACCCTGCTCGTCGAGCAGGCCGGTCGCACGGCACTCGCCTCTCCCGGGTCGCTCGTCATCTACGACAGTGCGAGTCCCTTCTCCTTACGCGCCAAGGACTACTACGAGCAGGTCGTCCTCGAGCTCCCCGCCGACGACGTATTCGCCCGCGTCGGCATCAACCGCAGCAGCCACTTGCTGGCGAGGACCTTCACCCGGGACGGGGCGATGGAGCCGGTCGCAAGCTTCTTCACGGGTCTCGCCCGGAGCCAGGCCGGTGACCCTACAGGCGCGCAACGGCTCGAGCCGCAGGCCTCGGCCCTGGGGTCGTCACTCATCGCTCTTCTCCTACCGATGCACACCCACGCCGAGGCACCCGATGCCGTACGGCGTAGCGAGGCACTGGCCTACATGCGGTCTCATCTCACCGACCCCGACCTGGACGCCGGGCATATCGCCACCAGCCTCCATCTCTCCCGGCGCACGCTGTTCCGTCTGTTCGAGGGGACCGGTGAGTCAGTCATGGGCCACCTGCGCTCACTGCGGCTGGAGAGGGCCCGTCTGATGCTCCGCACCCAGCCGGCCAAGCCGATCTCCGCAATCGCGCTCGAGACGGGTTTCTCCGGACCCGTGCAGCTGCACCGAGCCTTCCGCACGACGATGGGGATGACCCCGGGCGAGTACCGAGAGCTCGCCGACCGCGACGCCGTCCTACGTGAGAGGGATTCGGACCACAGCCCATGAGCAGCGACGTCGAAGAGACCGGCAGGCAGCGGCTCAGGCGTTTAGTCATGGACCGGGAACGGCTGGATGACCTCCTGAACGGCATCACACGGACTCCGTTCAGGTCAAGGTTCGCACTGCGCCCATCCGAGCTCACCTACACCGCGTCACACGGCCCTGATGCCATTGCCCGGCACGCGAGAAAGATCGTCGACGAGCGGCTCGCACCGGCCTGTCCGGACAAGGACGGCAGGCAGACCCCGTGGGGAGGACATCCCGTCTTCCGGGCCCAGCACGCCACCGCCACCTGCTGCAGGAAGTGTCTTCAGACCAATCACGGGATCGCCCGAGGACACGAGCTCAGCGAGCTGGAGCGCCAGTACGTCGTCGCCGTCGTCTGTCGCTGGATCGAGCGCGAGAGCAGAACGAGGAAGGCGGGCGTACCGCCCCCGACCCTGTTCTGAGCCGGCAGGCGGCGAGACGGGGACGAGGAAGGTACCGGGTCAGGCGGCGGGCGCAGCGGATTCAGCGGCCTCGGCCTGGAGGGCCCGGCGGCGCTCGCGGCGGGCGGCCTGCACGACCGGGTCGGGCACGGGCACGGCCATGACCAGGCGCCGGGTGTAGTCCTCGCGCGGGCGGGCCAGCACCTGCTCGGTGGGCCCGGACTCCACCACCCGCCCACCGCTGAGCACCACGGTGCGCGCGGCGATGGAGTCGACGACGGCCAGATCGTGGGAGACGAACAGGCAGGCGAAGCCCAGCTCGGCCTGCAGCGAGCGCAGCAGGTCCAGGACCACCGCCTGCACCGAGACGTCCAAGGCGCTGGTGGGCTCGTCGGCGATCACCAGACGCGGGTCCAGAGCCAGGGCCCGGGCGATCGCCACCCGCTGACGCTGACCCCCGCTCATCTCGTGCGGGTAGCGCTCGGCCATGGCGGCCGGCAGCCTCACCGCCTCGAGCAGCTCGCGCACGCGGGTGCGCCTGGCCGGGGAGTCGAAGCCGCCGTGGATGAGCATGGGCTCGGCGATCGAGGCCCCCACGGTGCGCCGCGGATTGAGGGAGGAGGCCGGGTTCTGGTAGACGACGCCCGTCGAGCGGCGCACGGGCAGCAGGTCGCGGCGCCTGGCCCCGGCCACCTCGACGCCGTCGACACGCACACTGCCCGAGGCGATGGGCACCAGCCCCGTGAGGGTCCCGGCGATCGTCGACTTGCCCGATCCGGACTCGCCCACCAGGCCCAGGACCTCGCCCGGCGCGATCGTCAGTGAGGCGTCGTGCACGGCGTGGACCGTGCGGCGCCCGTTGCGGTACACAACGTTCAGTCCCTCAACGGCGACGACTGGCTCGGCCGCTCCCTTGGCCGGCGCCTCGGACTCGCGGGCGACCGCAGCGAAGGGGTCCTCCTGGCGCAGGGAGTCCAGGCGGGGCACGGCGGCGAGCAGCTCGCGGGTGTACTCGTGCCTGGGCCTCTGGAAGATCTCGCGCACGGCTGCGCGCTCGACGATGCGTCCGTGGCGCATGACGGCGACATCGTCGGCCACATCAGCGACGACGGCCATGTCGTGGGTGATGAGGAGGACCGCCACGCCCTCGTCCCGGGTCAGGGAGCGCAGCAGGTCGAGGATCCCAGCCTGGACAGTGACGTCGAGCGCTGTGGTGGGCTCGTCGGCGATGAGGACCGGCGGGTCGCAGGCCATGGCCAGGGCGATGCAGGCGCGCTGCAGCTGGCCGCCGGAGAGCTGGTGGGGGTAGGAGCGGGCGATGCGCTCGAGCACCTCAGCATCGGCACTGTCAGCACTGTCGGCACTGTCCTTCCCGCCCGTACCGCCGCCCAGCCCCACTCGGGCGAGCAGCTCACGCACCCGGGCGTCGACCTCGGCGCGGCTGAGCCGACCCGACCGGCCTGACCGACCTGACCCTCCGGGTCGGCCGGGTCGCCGTCGGCCCCCGCCACCGGCCTGGGAGCCGGCCTCCGGTCCGGCGCTCGCGTGAGCCCGCCCGAAGGCGTCGGGGTGGGCGCGCACGGCCTCCCCGATCTGGAAGGCGATGGTCTCCAGCGGGTCCAGGGCTGTGGTCGGCTCCTGGAAGATCGTGCCGACGAGGCGTCCACGCACGTCGTCGAGCACCGGGCGCAAGGCCCCCACGAGCTCGACGGCCTCCGCGGTCCCGGACTCTCTGCCGTCCTGGCTGGCCTCGCGGGCCGCGCCGGGGTCGATGACGCGCGCCGATCCGGTGACGGTGGCGGTGGGAGGGAGCAGACCCAGGGCGCCCAGGGCGGTCACCGATTTCCCGGAGCCGGACTCTCCCACGAGGGCCTGGACGCGTCCGGGCCGAAGGTCCAGGTCGATGCCGGTGGAGGCGGGAGTATCGGAGCCGGCGAAGGTGACGCCGAAGCCGCGCAGGCTCAGCGCCACGTCGTCGGCGACCGGTGCGTCAGCGGACTGCGCGTGGGCGCCCTGGGTCTGCCGGCTCATGAGGCGCTCACTCCGATCACCTGGTAGCTGGGGTAGGCGGGGTAGGACTCGACGAAGAACCCGGCCACTCCCGAGCCGTGCAGGAAGGAGTTGCGCCGGTAGGCCAGGGGCACCACGGGCACCTCCTCGGCGATCTTGCGGTCCAGGGCCGCCCACTGGGCCTGCGCGGCCTTGGCGTCGAGGTTGGCCTGGGCCTGGGCGATGGCCGCGTCGACCTCCGCGTTGGAGTAGCGGGCGTAGTTGGAGCCGCCCGAGCCGATCTCGGAGGAGGCGAACAGGGGCTGGATGTTGGCGTTGGCAGAGGGGTAGTCCGGGTTCCAGTTGGCGATCGCCAGGTCGTAGGTGGAGCCATCGCCCTTGGAGGCGCGCTCGGTGAAGGTGTCGGGCTCGACCGGCTCGATGGTGACCGTCAGGCCGGCCTCCTTGAGGGACTGGCCCACGGCCTCGGCCATCGCCTTGGAGGCGGCGCCGTTGTCGGTGAGCAGGACCAGGGCCGGCACGGTCTTGCCGGTCAGGAGCTCCTTGGCCTTGGCTGCGTCGTGGGGGTAGAGGTCGTAGCTCTGGCGGCCGGGGATCCCCGGGGTGATGTAGGTGGAGGCGGCCTGGGCGCCGAGCTCCCCACCCAGGGCGGCGACGACGGCGGCCTTGTCGATCGCGTGGGCGATGGCCTTGCGCACGTTGACGTCGCTGACGCGCTGGACGTTGACGGCCAGGAAGGCCAGCGGTCCGCCCTCGGGGCTGGTGGCCAGGCGGGACTTGGCGCTGTCGTTGGCTGAGACCTGGGCGAGCTGGGCGGCCGAGACGCGGTCGGCACCGAAGGCGTTGCGGTCCTCTCCGGAGTCGGCGATGAGCCGCTGAGCGGAGGTGGTCTCGTCCTGGCCGAGTGAGAAGGTGAAGGTGTCGGGCAGGGCCAGGCGGATGCTGTCGGTGTCCTTGGACCAGTGCGGGTTGCGCTTGAGGGTGATGGAGGAGCCTTGCTTGTACTGGTCGATCTGGTAGGGCCCCGAGGCGATGGGGGCGTGGGAGTAGGTGGCGGGGTCGTCGCCCTCGGGCACCGGTGAGAAGGCCGGCTGGGCGACGATCCAGGGCCAGTCGCCGAAGGCGCGCGCCAGGTGGAAGACGATGGTGGACTCGTCGGGGGTCTCGATCGAGCTCAGGTGGGCGCCGGAGTACGGGCCCTGGTAGCCCTCGGCGCCGGCCAGGAGGGACTTGTGGTAGCCCAGGCCTCCGGAGAGGGCCGGCGCGAAGGAGCGCTCGACGCCGTGCTTGATGTGGGCCGAGGTGATGGCCGAGCCGTCGGAGAACTTGAGGCCCTTCTTGAGGGTGAAGGTCCAGGTCCGGCCGTCGTCGGAGGCCTTGCCGGTGTCGGTGGCCAGGTCGGGGGCGAGCTCGACGGGCTTGCCGGGGGCCAGCTTCCAGGTGGTCAGACGCCGGTGGACCAGGCCGAGGGAGGTCATGGGCATCGACTGGCTCTTGGCGGGATCCCAGCCGACGTCGGTGGCCGAGGTCAGGATGGTGAGGTTGCCGCCGGCCTTGGCGCTGGCCGAGGCGCCCGAGGATGAGCGTGAGTTGGCCCCGCAGGCGGCCAGGGTCAGCGCAGTCAGGGCGGTCATGCCGGTTCCGGCCAGGAAGGCGCGGCGGGAGGCGATGAGGGTGCGGTAGCGGTGAGACATGGGTGTCCTTCCTGTGCTGCGGTCGGCCCGTGGTGGGTCGCCGGTCGGGGTCCCGACGCCGTCGGCGCCGGAAGAGAGGTGGGGGTGGGCCTTGGGGAGGCCGGTCAGAGACGGGGGTCGATGAGGGTGGCGACGGCGTCGGCCACAAGGTTGGCGACGACGACGAAGGCGGCGGCGACCAGGGTGACTCCCATGACGACGGGGACGTCGGAGGTGCCGACGGCATCCATGAGGAGGGCACCCAGGCCCTGCATGGAGAAGACGCGTTCGGTGATGACCGCGCCGCCCAGCAGGCCACCCAGGTCGAGGGCGAAGTAGGTGACCACCGGAAGGGAGATGTTGCGCATCACGTGGCGGCCGACGACTCGGCGCTCGGACAGGCCGACGGCGCGCGCGGTGCGCACGTAGTCCTCGCCGAGGTTCTCCAGCATCTCGCCGCGCACCATGCGGGCGTAGACGGCCGCGGAGATGAGGGCGAGGACGCACCAGGGCAGGATGAGATGCCAGGCCCAGTCCAGGGGGCTGTCGGCGAAGGGGACGTAGCCGGAGACCGGCACCATGTCGAGGGTGAAGCCGAACAGGAGGATGCCCAGCAGCCCCACGAGGTAGGCGGGTGAGGAGATGCCCAGGACCGTTCCGGTCATGATGGTGCGGTCCAGGCGCGATCCGCGTCTGAGGGCGGAGACGACGCCTGCGCCCACACCGATGGCCAGCCACAGGACGGCGGCCCCCACGGCGATCGAGGCGGTCACGGGCAGTCGGGTGGCCACGAGCTCGCTGACCGGCGTCGACAGGCGGAAGGAGTAGCCCAGGCAGGGGGAGGCGCAGGCGATGGCGCCGGAGCCCTCACCGAAGGTGCGCCCCCCGACGATGCCCTGGAGGTAGTGCCAGAACTGGGTATACCAGGGCAGGTC
Source organism: Actinomyces sp. HMSC08A09 (assembly GCF_001807465.1). Classification (NCBI taxonomy): domain Bacteria; kingdom Bacillati; phylum Actinomycetota; class Actinomycetes; order Actinomycetales; family Actinomycetaceae; genus Actinomyces; species Actinomyces sp. HMSC08A09. The sequence continues at coordinate 10,485 of NZ_KV789154.1, forward strand.
GTACCCCATGAAGGCGCGGGCGCGCTCGAGGTTCTCCGGGGTGCAGGGCCGGCCGCAGGCCAGGGTGGCCGGGTCGGAGGGCCACAGGGAGAAGATGGCGAAGGTGATGAAGACGATGATGACGAGGGTCGCCAGGGTGCGGACGAGCCTGAGGCCGAGGAAGTGCAGGCGGTTCATCGGTGCTCACCGGTCCTGGGGTCGAGGGCGTCGCGCAGGCCGTCGCCGAAGAGGTTGAAGGCCAGGGTCACCAGGAACAGGGCGGCGCCGGGGAAGACGAGATACCAGGGGTCGGTGGCGACCCAGGTGATGGCCGAGCCGATGGAGCGGCCCCAGGACGGTGTCGGTGGGGGCACGCCCACCCCGAGGAAGGACAGGGCGGCCTCGGCGGTGATCTTGCCGGGGATGGAGATGGTGGTGAGCACGATGATGGTGGCCACGAGGTTGGGCAGGACCTGGGTGGTCATGATGTGCAGGCCGCCGGCGCCCATGGCCCGCGAGGCTCCCACGAAGGTTCGGGCGCGCACGGCCATGGTCCGCGAGCGCAGGACGCGCGCGGTCGAGGGCCAGCCGAGGAGCCCGATGATGAGGATCATGACCGGTACGCGCGGGGCGGTAGCAGGGATGATCGCGGAGATGGCGATCATGAAAACCAGGTGGGGGAAGCCGAGGGCGATATCGGTCAGGCGCGAGACGATGGCGTCCCACCAGCCGCCCAGGTAGCCGGCGCTCAGCCCCAGGCTGATGGCGATGAGCATCGACAGGACGGTGGCTCCCATGCCGATGGAGAAGGAGGTGCGGGTTCCCTCCACGACGACGGCGAACAGGTCTCGCCCCGTCTGGGGCTCGACGCCGAAGGGGTGGGCGGCGCTGATGCCCCCGAAGCGACCGGCGGGGATACCGGAGGGTGCGAGCAGGTCGAGGTGGTAGGTGTAGGGGTCCACGCCGAGAACCCGGGTGATCCAGGGGGCGAGGAGGGCCACGAGGGTGGTCGCGATGACGACGGCGCCTCCGGCCAGGGCCCAGCGGTCAGCGGCCAGGCGACGCCAGACCTGACGGGAGCCGCCGGGGCGCTCGTGAAAGGCGCGGTCGGCGGTGGGCGCCGCGGCGTCTGCGGCAGCGGCGTCGTCGGCAGCAACGCCAACGTCGATGGCGGCGTCGGCGGGGTCAGCGGCCTCGAGGGGGCCGGCGGCGCTGGTGGAGGCAGGGGTGTCCTGGGTGGACGAGTGCACGGGGGCACCTCACAGGTATTAGGAGCAGGCGCTCAACGAATGGGACGTGGGCTGTCGTCAGCGACAGCAACAGCTCCACATTCGCTTGGCCATGACGTTCTCCTGAGAGGCACCTGAAGATGACGAGCAGACAGTAGCAGGAAGTCTGATGAATCGCGAAAGTCGTCTCGGTCACTCGGGCCGGCGCATCGAGGTACAGCCGGCTGGCGACCCTAGAGGCGGACGGTGCGGGCGGGGTCGAGACTCAGGGTGACGCGCGCCCCGGACGCGTGAGGGCGCCGGGTCAGGGCGGTAGCACGGGTAGCACGAGCCGGCTCACGACCCGCCGCCACATCAGCCCCGACGCCGGACGGCTCAGCCGGCCCGTCCGACCCCACCAGCCCGGCGAGCTCCTCGGGGTCAAGCTCGACCTCGGCCTCCCACTGGCCACGGCGCAGCCGCGAGGCCAGCACGGTGGCCGGCAGAGTGGCCGGCAGAGTGGCCGGTGTCGCCGGCGCCTCCGCCTGCACGGAGCTGCCCCGCTCCCCCGGTTCCCCGGGCTCCCCCTCAGCGGCCTCCACCACGCGCAGCGCGCCGGGGGCGAGGGCAAGGTCGCCGACGACGTCGAAGCCCAGGAACCGCGCCACCTTGCTGCTTGCGGGGTCGGCCCACAGGCGCTGGGGCGTGTCCAGGCGCAGGAGGCGGCCAGCCTCCATAACGCCGACCCGGTCGGCCACGGTCATGGCCTCGTCCTGGTCGTGGGTGACGTAGAGCGCCGTCGTACCGCCCCGACGCAGGATGGTGCGCACGTCGGTGGCCAGCTGCTCGCGCAGGGCCCGGTCCAGGGCGGACAGGGGCTCGTCCAGCAGCAGCAGCCTCGGCGCCGGTGCCAGCGCCCGGGCCAGGGCCACCCGCTGGGCCTGCCCGCCGGACAGGGTCGTCACGCGCCGCCGCTCGAAGCCGGGCAGGCCGACGAGCTCAAGCATCTCGCGCACCCGCTCACCCCGCTGGGCGCGCGGCAGGCCGGTGAGACCGTAGGCGATATTGCTGCCGACGTCGCGGTGCTCGAAGAGCTGGCCGTCCTGGAACATGAGGCCGAAGCCGCGCTTGTGGACGGGCACGCGCACCATGCTCCGCCCGTCCCAGGCGACCTCGCCGGCGGCCACATCCTCCAGGCCGGCCACCGCGCGCAGCAGGGAGGACTTGCCCGAGCCCGAGGCCCCCAGGAGGGCGACGACCTCCCCGGCGGCCACCTCCAGGTCGACGCCGTCGACGGCGTGCAGGTCCCCGTAGGTCACGGCGAGCCCGCGCACGGACAGGCCCGTCGAAGTACTGGTGTCACTGGCAGTCGGGCTCATGGCCGCTCGCCTCCGTCCGTCCTGGGCCCGCGCGACCGGGCCGCCTTGTTGTTTCCGCCCGTCGCGCCCACCGCATGCCGGCCGGCCTCCACGGAGGTTGCGCGCTGCGGGGCGGATCGATGCACCGACGCCCCACCGGGCCTCGACGTCGCGCCCGCGCTCCCGCCTCGCCCGGGGCCGAGCCGGGTCTGGAGCCACTCGCAGCCGAGCATGACGGCGGCGCTGCCCACCGCCAGGACCACGCCCCCGGCCAGCGCCATCCCCTGGTTCTGCGAGCCGGGGCTACCGATGAGCCGGTAGACGACCACCGGCAGGGTCGGCTCCTGAGGCCGGGCCAGGAACGACGTCGCCCCGAACTCCCCCAGCGACGTCGCCAGGGCGAAGCCGGCCGCCAGCCCGCCGGCGCGCAGCAGCTGGGGCCCGTCCACGGTCGCCAGCACCCGGCCGGGCCCGGCCCCCA
>NZ_KV789155.1:0-27971 GCF_001807465.1 Actinomyces sp. HMSC08A09
AAATGTCTCAGAAGTGAGGAGACAGCACAGGGGGTTAAGCGCATTGCACGGACCCCGGACCGTCGTGGAGTACGCCTATGTGTCTCCCAGTAGTCCCCGGGGTTCGTGCAGTGCAAGCGCGACGCCGCGGACGCTCCTGAAAGGCCGCATCATGAGATTCATTCGGTGGGGAGTCTCCACGCAGCCGGGGACACTTTCTCGCCAACGGGTGCGGTTTGCGCGAGCGGGTACAGGAATCCTGCACCCGCACGCGTTGGACGCCCCCGGCCGTTGACTTCAGGTGGATCGCTGCTATCTCACCTCGCACGATTCCACCAACCATCACACCGCTGAAACAGGTACCTCAAGGGGTGCACCTATGAGCAGGCACGTCAATGTGTCCGAGGCCTGTGTCCGAGAGTGAGGACGGGGACCGTTGCGGGGACGGCGTGCTGACTCCGGCCGCTTTTGGATCACAGCGAGATCACTGCATGCGCCATGAACAGCCCATATGCGCCAGCACCGACACTATGATCCTTGTCACTTACTGGCGCCTCATGGGTTACTCCGCTTCGAGAGTGGCCTCGACTTTTCTCCGGCTTGCCGCCGCCGTTGTAGACAGTCGAGAAGCCATGTCATCGGATGAATGGCAAGGGGGAGTCCTGCCCGGATATCGGGCACCGAGATTTCAAAAGATCACGATCAGGTCGCAGTTGAAGTCTCCAGTTGAGTAGCATCCACAGTGCTGGCAGCCGTGGGCGCCTCTGCGCTGGGCTCGTGCGTCGGCGTTGTCGCCGGCCCCGGGGTCGCGTGTCTCCCTCCTCGGCAATCGGCGCCTTCCTCAGTGATAATCCCGATCCTCCACCACAAGGAGCCTGACATGTCCGCCTACGTCCGCTACTACCGGCGGCTTCAGGCACTCACTCAGCGCCTGAGCACCTACCTGGACCGGTTGGAGGCTCGCGCCCGGGAGTTCGGCGTCAGCTCGGCCCGCACCGCGATGGAGATGCAGATCACCGACCCGGCCTCCGTCTCCGCCTTCCGCTCGGAGGTCGAGGCCCAGATCATGTTCCTGCACACCAAGGCCCAGCGGGTCTTCGCCAAGCACTTCGCCCCCTTCCTGGACATCGACGCCGACCTGTCCATCGACGAGGACCGTCAGCTCTCCGCCCGCCTCCAGGATGCGGCCAACCTCGTGGGCGGCTTCGAGGAGCGCCTGCGCAACATCATCGAGGAGGTCTTCGCCCCCGGCCGCGCCGAGCAGGCCCGCGAGGAGTGGAACCGCGCCATGACCGACTGGCGCCAGGCCCAGTTCTCCTTCACCTGCGACAAGTGCGGCGACCCGGTGCCGCTGCCCGAGCTCTACCACATGCCGGTGTTCATCACCTGCCCGCGCTGCAAGTCGCGCGTGGCCTTCCAGCCCACCGAGGCCATGGCGGCCGCGCCCACCTGGGCCAAGGAGGTCGCCAAGACCACCTGCTACGCCGAGTGGCAGAAGTCCGAGTCGGAGCAGGCCGCCGAGGAGGGGGTGGGCCTGGCCTTCTTCTACTACGTCGACTACGCCATCGCCCACCACCTCATGATGAACCGGCTGCTGCCCTTCTACGTGCGCTCCCAGGGCGGCCAGGAGGCCCTGCGCCGCGACGTGCGCAAGGCGCTGGAGACCCGCACCCACCAGCTGCGCCCCGACGAGGTCTCCCCCCAGTACCACGCCATGGAGTACGTCAACTTCATGGGCGGCCTGGGCCGCTCGGCCCAGATCCTGGGCCAGGAGGGCCTCGAGGACCGCCGCGAGCTCATCCTGCAGACGGTGCGCGACATCATGCGCCCCGACGAGCCCCTGGCCCGCTCCATCCTGGACAACACCTTCACCGAGGAGTTGTGGAGCCAGCAGGCCCACGCCGCCGACCAGCTCTCCTGCGAGGTGCCCCGCTAGCGTTCCCACCCGCCGTCCGCCCGGCCTGGCACGCAGGCGGCGCGCAGACGGCTCGAGCCCGACGGCGCATCGCGCGACTCCTTCGCCCTCCCGTCGGCTTGTCAGCTCTTCGTCCCCCGGGCGGCCCGACGCCGCTCGGAACCGTTCCCGAAAGGACCACCATGGTCGGCTTCCGCAAGAAGTCCCAAGACAGCGCCTCCTTCTCCCGGTCATCCGGTGCCAGGGCGGACGGGAGAGCGGGGGCGGCCTCCGCGGGTGCTCCCCAGCGCACCCGCGCCGGGCGCAACGAGCCCACCGTGCGCACCGGCAAAGGGCGACGCAGCACGGCCGCCGGCCGCCGCGGATACCAGGCCTCCGAGCAGATGGACTCGCGCTGCCTGACCCTGGCCGAGTCGGCCTCCGGTGTCCTGGGCCGTTCCCTAGACCAGGCGCTGGCACGACTCCCGGAGGGTCCCGGCGCCCCCGCCGCCTCCCGGGGCCTCGCCGGGCCGGCGGGCTCAGGGGGTCCGGCTGCCGGGAGCCGCCCCGACGCCGTCGGCTCCCCGCGCTCGACTAGGGGTCGGGGGGCGTCAGCGGGTAGCGTGCGCAGCACACAGGTCGGCGCCGGCCAGGTCGACACGGTCGCGGACATCGCCTCCGACATCGAGTTCTGACGGCCCGCCCTGCGTCACCACCGGCCCCGAGCCGGATCCTCAACCGTGCGCCGCACGCCCCAGGCGGCGCCATCCGCACCGAATCCGCATCACGTCCCGCACCGGGTAGGAGGCGAGAGATCCCATGAGTGCCCAACCGGCTCTGACCCTTCAGCGGGTCGAGACCTGGCTGTCCCAGCACGGCATCACCGCCGGCCCTGAGGAGGACGGTGCCGTCTTCATGGGCTTCCCGGGCTGCGACATTGGCGTCTACCTGCACGACGAGGAACACGCCCTCGTCGTGGCCGGCATGTGGCGTGGCCGCCCGGCAGCCGAGCGCCTCGATGAGATGCGCGCCTTCATCGACGCCCAGCACCGCTCCACCTACGGCCCGGACCTGGCCGTCACCCCCGCCCACGACCCCAGCCACCTCCTGCTGAGCACCCAGATGGTGGCCTATGTCGGCGCGGGCATGAGTCAGGCCCAGCTCGACGCCTTCATGGACATGGGCCTGGGCATGACCCGCGCGTTCTTCGCCACCGTCCAGGAGCGCTTCCCCGAGCTCGTCACCTGGGAGGAGGACTGATGGCCTGGTGGAATCAGCCGGAGGGGTCGGTGACCCCGACCGTGACCCTCAGGCGGCTCGCCGCCTGGATGGCGGAGCGCGGCCACCGATACGACCTCGACCTGTCCGAGGGGGTGGTGCACTTCTCGGTGGCCGGATTCGACTACGTGCTCATGGTGGTGGACCGCCGGATCCTCGCCGTGCGCGCCCACCACCGGCTTGCCGCCGCCCTGCCCGGTTCCGCTGAGCTCTCGAGGGTGCGCGCCGTGGTCCAGGAGGTCTCCAGCGGCCGGCTCATCCCCGCCTTCTACACCGAGGTCGACGACGCCGGCCTGGGCCTGTGCGCCGAGGTCCTCACCAACATCGGGGCCGGGCTCGACGATGCCCAGCTGGCCGGCACCCTGGACTTCATCCTCGATGGCGTCGATCAGGCCCTGCGCGAGGTCCTCGGCCTTCTGGCCGCCCAGGACGCCGCTGCCGACAGGCGGCCCGACGCTGGGACGGAGGCTGAGAGCGCGCCCCGGGCTGAGAGCGCGCCGGAGACCGTCGGTGAGATCGACACTGAGGGAGAGGACGACGGGGCGACCGTGATCGTCCTGCCCGAGGCGCCCCGGCCCGCCCGGGCCGCCCGGACCGTCGGCACCGTCGACACTGCTGAGGTCGAGGGAGGAGGGCCCACGCAGGTGAGCCCGCAGGCTCCTGAGGTGGCGACGCAGGGCATGGCTGCCGACACAGCTGCCGGCATGGCGGATGCGACGGTGGAGATGGCCGCCGTCGTCGACGGGCCGGGCCCCGCAGCCCCGGGTGATGCTGAGGGCGGAACCGGGGCTGAGACAACCGACACCCCCAAGCCCCTGCTCGTGTCCTAGCGCGCGCCGGCCTCGCCGACGCGGTGCGGTGGCATCCGTTGGAAATACTGGAGTGACGGGAGTCGGCGTCGGGGAGCCCGGTCCTGGGGCCGGCCGGTGCGGTCGGAGGGTACCCGCCTCCGACATGCCCCGCGGCCGAGTTGCCGCTGGCCGTTGCAGTAGCGGATTCTATAACTGTTCGGTAACACTGGATGTCGGACAACCGCCCTCTGGACGAAAGGAGCCTGAGATGCCCATGCCGCCGTTCACCGGTGAGCGGTGCGGGATGACGCTCCACCCACGGCATCCCTGGGGTCGGCGGAGCGCATTCCGTGCGTTCTTGCAGCACACGGTGGAAGCCTTCGCCTCATGACGGTGCAACGTCAGGCTCCGCCCGGAAGGACAGACTCCATGACCACACGCGAAGACATCCTCGAGCGTCTGGCCTACGCCGATGCCCTCGGCCACGGCCCCCAGACCTCGGCCCTCATCGCGGAGGCCGTCAGCTGGGCGGACGCACTGGGCGACGAGGACCTGCGGATCGCCACCCGGCTGGCCCTGACCGAGGCCTACCAGCAGGGCAACGAGGCGTGGAAGGCGCTGGCACCCTTCTCGTGGAACCTCGGCCGCTACCAGCGCCGCCCCGAGGCCTTCGACGACGCCCAGGTGCGCACCCTGCACTGGCACTTCAAGTGGGCGGTGGCCGTGGCGGGCGCCAACCCCAGGGTCTCCAAGGACAAGGTGCGCCAGCTCGAGGCCAGCCTCGAGGAGTTCTACCGCTCCGGGGGCGCCTCCATGCACGTCGTCCACGGTGAGCGCGCCTCTGTCGCCGGCCTGCTGGGCCTCGAGGAGGAGGCTGCCGAGGAGCTGGCCGCCTGGCGGGCCACCCACCGCGACGAGAATGCCGACTGCGAGGGCTGTGACCCCATGCGTCAGGTCGCCTTCGCCTACCGCACCGAGGCCTGGGAGCTGGCCGTGGCCACCGCCGTGCCCGTGCTGACCGGCGCCGTCAGCTGCTCCGTGCAGCCCCAGACCACGCAGTCCCTCGTGCTGCTGCCCCTGCTGGCCTCCGGCCGGCCCCGGGCGGCCTGGGAGGCGCACCTGCGCTCCTACCGGGAGATCCGCCGCAACCCCAAGGCCCTCATCTCCCTGGCCTATCACCTGGAGTACCTGGCCCTTGTGGGGCGGGTGGACCGGGGCCTGGAGCTCCTGCGCCGCCACCTGTCCTGGCTGGCGCAGGCCGAGTCCGCCTACGTGCTGCTGTCGGCCCTGCGCGGCATGAGCCTGGTGCTGCGCGAGGCCGAGCGGGCCGGCCGCGGTGAGGAGGCCCTCGGCGTCGAGGTCCCGGCCGCCGACCTGTGGTACCCGCTGCCGGGGCTGGAGGCCTCCACCACCATCTCGCGCGTCTACGCCGAGATGACCGGCTGGGCCCGGCGCCTGGCCCAGCAGTTCGACACGCGCAACGGCAACTCCACCATCTCCGACCACCTGGAGCGCTCCCTGGCCCGGGCCGCCTTTGACGCAGCCCCCGGCGCGGTCCACGGGCTGGGCGTGGAGGTCGACCTCCTGGAGCCCTCCGAGGAGCTGCCCGAGGCGGCCCAGACGAGCCTGACCGTGGACGAGGACGGCGCCGCACCTGACGTCGCCTCCCTCCTGGGCCTCGTGGCCGACGACAACGGCCTGGTTCAGGAGCACGCACCCCGCACGACGTCGTCGAGCCGGGAGACGGCCGGCCGACGAGCCCGCGCCGCCACCAGCCACCAGAGCGGCGACGCGCCCTTCCCCCTGGTGGACCTCGTGCGGCCCCGGCCGGTGCGTAACGGCGAGGAGGCGGTGCGTCGCTACGTCGACCACCGCCGCACCATCGGCTCCTCGACGATGGACTACTGGTACGTCGTCGACCAGGTGGCCACGCGCGACCTGCTGCCCCCGCGCGGCGAGGAGATCCCGGGACTGGAGTACCACACGGGACTGCTGCGGGCCGCCGCCATGACCTGCCGCACCGAGATGGATGAGGCCATCGCCGAGCGCCTGCGGATTCGCCCCCTCATCGAGCTGGCCTTCGGGCCGCTGGGTGCCTACTACGTGGACCTGCTCAACCTCGACAACGAGATCACCGCCGACTCCATCGCCGAGCTATCCCAGGACGTCGTGCGCGATGAGCGCCTGCAGCGGGCCACCTCCCTCATCGGGCAGATCGAGGCCCAGGTCGAGGACCTGGTGTCCACCGAGCTGCTCGACCCCGGGGGCACCGATGCCCTCGTCCTGGCCGCCGACGCCCTGCTCGTGGGGGCCTCGGTCCTCACCGACCTGCACGCCAAGGACGAGGCGCTCGGGGCGATTCAGGTCGTCGCCCGCGCCGCTGAGGCCGTCCCCGAGGACCGCCACGCCGAGCGGATGGAGGACATCCTCGACATGGCGCGCGCCGAGGTCCTGGCCGAGTGCGGCGACGTCTACAACGGCTGCCTGCTGGCCGAGGAGGTCATGCGCCGCCACGAGAAGGTCTCCCCGGTCCTGGCCGCCCGCGGTCGGCGCCTGCTGGGCATCTCCTCGATGGAGGTGGGCCAGTTCGACGAGGCCATCGCCCAGTTCCGCGAGCAGGCCAACATCATGCTGGCCGCCGGCATCACCCTGTACGCCGTGGCCTCCCTGCTGTCCCTGGGCTCGGCGCTGGAGGCCTCCGAGCGCTACCTGGAGAGCGCCGAGGTCCTGGAGTCCGCGCTGTCCCTGGCCCAGCGCACCGGGGCCAAGAGCGTCGCCCTCTACCTGCACCGGCTCCTGGCCCAGACCGGCATGGCCATGGGTGAGGAGGAGAGCGTCGCCGAGCACTCGCTGGCCGCCGCCCGCATCCTGCAGGAGCAGGGGCGCCGGGCGCTGGCGGGGGAATACCTCTCGCACGCGGCGATGGCCGCCTCCAACCTCAAGGACAATGTGGGTGCCGCCGCCCTGTTCCGCCAGGCCGCCGACCTGGAGGACACCCGCACCGACCAGGGCTGCCTGGACCGGGGGCGGGCGCTGCGCCGCTCGGCGCGGGCGCTGGTGGATGACCTCACCCTGCCCATGGCCCGGGGGAGGCTCGACGAGGCCCGCCAGATCATGGAGGAGGCCCGTCAGGCCTTCGCCGGCGTGGCCGACACCGAGGGCTACTCCTCGGCCTGGGAGATCGGCGACTGGCACGACGACATGGCCTGGATCCTGTGGCGCACCGGCCAGAACTGGCAGGCCGTCCAGCACTGCGAGTCCGCCTACGACGGCTACATGGACACTGAGGACCGCGACTCGGCCTCGCGGGCCCTGTGCATGCTGGCCCGCCTGCACGCCGAGCGCGGTGAGCGCGACGAGGCCCTGGCCGCCTGCGCCCGTGTGCGCGACCTGCTGGGCGAGCCGCACTGGGACGGTCACGACGCCCTGGAGTTCGTGGCCTCCGTGGAGGAGACGCTGCGCTGACGTGTGGCGCGGGCTCTGCCGCCGTGATGAGGTCCCGGCCCACAATGCTGTCCTGGGTTGTGGCGCCGCTGTGGCTTGCGGCCGGGGACATTCGACGCGGCCGGGTGCGTGTCGTTCCGGTCGGGGGCGTTCGACGCCGTCGGGGACCGGATTCCTGTCCCCGCACGCGCAGTTTGTCCCCGGTCGAGAGATAGTGCACCCCGACGCGCAGGATGTCCCCGGTCAGTGAGGACGATCCGGCGTCGGTGGGCGCGGGGTGGAGGATTCCGCCCCGTGTGAATCGGGTGACGGCGGCCGATATGCGAGGAATGATTAGCCTTGGGCATCACGACCCCTCGACGACCCTTCCGGGAGGCACCCCTTGGCCATCGCAGTCTCACACCGATTCTCACCCAGCGGCGACCTTCCCGTGGAGTCGGGGCGCTACCGACTCGTGGCGTCGGGGGCCTGCCCGTGGTGCCGCCGCGTTCTCATCGCCCGGCGCCTGCTGGGCCTGACCGAGGCGATCCCCGTGTCCTGGAGCTACGGCAAGGGCGCCGACGGATACTGGGAGCTGACCGGCCCCGACGGCGAGCCCGGCGTGGATCCGGCCCTCGGCGCCCGCTCCCTGGCTGAGGTCTACGAGAAGACCCCCGGCTACACGCCTCCCCCCACCGTCCCGGCCCTCGTGGACACCACCACCGGCCAGGTCGTCAGCGACGACTCCGGCGACCTGCTCTTCGACCTGTCCACCGCCTGGTGGGACCTCCACCGCGAGGGCGCCCCGGACCTCTACCCGCTCAACCGCCGCAACTCCACCGACGCCTGGGACGCCTGGATCGGCTCGCAGATCAACGTCGGCCATGCGGTGGCCACCCACTCCCAGGACCCGGAGAAGGCCGCGGCGGCGGCCAACGGCGTCCTCGTGGGCTTCGACGTCATCGACACTCTCCTGGCCCGGGCCACACGGATGGAGGCCTCCCGCGAGGACGGCCTGACGATGCTCGACGGGCCGGCCCTGTCCGCCGTCGTCGCCATCGGCCAGTACCTGTGCGGCGACAAGCCCACCGGAAGCGACATCCGCCTGTTCACCACCGTCCAGTCCTACGAGTACGGCGGGCGCCAGCACTACCCCGGCGGGGAGGCGCCGTCGATCTCCTTCTGGCCGGCGCTGGCCCGCTGGTTCCGCGCCCTGGAGAGCCGTTCGGGCTGGGTGGGGTCGGAGGAGCGCAGCGCCCTCGGCTGCTGAAGGCGCGTCGGGTCGGCGCCGGGCCGACGACGTCGAGCCGTCCTCGCCCTCGGCTCTTGTGGCCGGTTCGGGTCAGGAGGACTCGAGCATCCGGCTCAACTGCTTCATGGACAGCAGCAGGTGCAAGGCGTTGGCCGGTGAGGGAAGAAAGTCGCCGTTGGCGAGGTAGAAGGCGCGCGCCTGCTCGTCTCGGCAGTGCACGATGAGGGCGGCGGCGCCCACTTCTCGGCTGAGCCTGTAGCACCGCTCGATCGCGTCCTTGAGCAGTGCTGCGCCAACGCCCCGCCCCTGAGCCCGCTCGTCCACCGCGAGCCGGGCCAGGAGGATGCACGGGATCTCCTCAGGGCGGCTGCGGTGGTTGAGTCCCTGGGGCGCATCGTCGCGGGAGTATGTGGCCGTCGTGATGGCGTAATAACCGAGAATGACGTCATCCTGGGCGGTGATGTATACGACGGCGTTGTTGGCCTTCTGGTTCTGCCACGCGTAGCGCTGGAACCAGTCATCCAGCTCGGTGGCCCCGCTGCGGAAACCGGCCGTGACGTCCTGGCGGACGAGGCGCCGCGGGGACTCGAGAGCTCCGGTACTCACGATTCGTCGTCAAGGTTGATGCGGGTCCCGAAGGGTGAGGGGCGGTTCCACAGGCGGGCGAAGCGGGACGTCTCCTCCAACGGAGCGTCCAGTACGGCCTCGATGGCATCGAACTGCTCTGACGTCACGGAGAACCAGCGGCGGTCGGCAAGGACGCGTTCAGCTTCGAGCGTTGCTGAGGACAGGATGAACTCGCTGACGGAGCGGTCCGTCTGGGAGGCTGCTTGCTGAATCAGGGTCTCCTGGCGCGGCGTGGCGCGTAGATCGATTCTCTGGGTTCTGCGGGCTGTTGAGATCGGCATGCTTTGGCCTCCTTGGTGGTACGGATAATGTACGTACAGGTGGGAGGGTGTGCAAGGTCAGCGACGGTACGGTGTGGGTGCTCGGGCTGGGTGGGGCCGGAGGAGCGCAGCGCCCTCGGCTGCTGAAGGCCGTGCCGGTCCTGCGCCGAGCCGGAGAGGGGCCGCGGCGTCGGCCCGGGCCTGCTGGCTGCTACGGCCGGGCGGTGAGGACCGGGTTGTACAGGAGCCGGTTGGGCGTCGTCGGGCACTCCTCGCCCACGGCCATCGGTGCGATGAGCCGGTCGGCCCGCAGATCCTCCAGACGCGCCACCACGCGGTCGCGCAGCGTCCACGGGTCGATGGTGTTGAGGTAGATCTTCGTGCCGCCCTCGAAGCCCGCCAGGGTGGAGACCCGCCACTTGAGCGTGATGTGCCAGGGCATGGGCTGGTCCACGTCGAGCGGCTTGTGATGCCACTCCTCGTTGCTGGGCACGTCCGCGCCCGTGGCCGCGTGCAGGGCTTGCACCAGGTCGGAGACGGCGTCGACCTCCTCACGGCTCATGAGCCACGGCTCGGGCATGGCCGACGTCGAGTACACCTCCAGCGTCGGGTAGCGGTGCCCGAACCCGGCGAAGGCCACCGCGTGCTCGTTGCTCGCCACCAGCAGCCCCTGGTAGGCGGCGTAGTCCACCGCCATCTCGTTGTACAGGTTGGGGTTGGCCCGCACCTTCTGCAGCTCCAGCTGGCTGGTCACCCCGCGCTCGTCGATGCCCACCAGCTGCTTGTGCAGGTGGTCGAAGCTCGCCCCGGCCGGCCGCAGCCAGTTCTGGAAGACGGCCACGTAGCGCACCCACCGGTTGGCCTCGTACAGGCTGTGCATCGCGTGGATCGCCAGGCGCGTGTAGGCGCGGTGCTCGGCCACGCTCAGCGTCCCCGAGCCGGCCAAGCCCGTGGTGTCGTGAGCGTCGTCGGTGAAATGGCGCCGACCGATGATGACGTCATGGCCCCCGGCGAAGAAGGCCGCCAGGAAGGTGTGGCGGGTCCGCTCGTCCATCGAGTCCCAGGAGTCCGGGTCCGCGCCCGCGGCCGCCAGCTTGGTGCGAGCCACCCGCTCCACGTGCTCGACGCCGACCGGGTCAGCCAGGTAGGCCTCCATGCGCTCGCGGGCGGCGTCGGGGATCTCGTAGCCGTGGTTGATGTGCCAGTAGTCGAAGGAGAGGATCTCGAACAGGTTGGGCACCCGCCGGAACTCGGCCACCGTGTCGAACAGGGCGGAGGCGGCGACGGCGTCGAGGCGCTCGAAACCGCCGTCGGCCCCGCGCACGACGCGCGCCTTCTCCGGGGGCGTCTCCAGGTAGCGCGCCGAGCAGAAGGCACAGCTGTGGGTGCGGTCGGCCTCCTCCAGCGGGCGGACCTCGGCCACCGGGTGCGAGATGGGGCGGTTGGCGCGGCCCGGCACGGTCCACACCTCAGTTCCGGTGAAGGGGCTGATCTGCTTGACCGTCCCGTCGGCCAGGCGCGTGAGTGGTTCGGCGGAGGGTGAGTACGGCATGAGCATGCTTCCATTGTGACGCCTGATGGCGGTCCGTGCGCCCGGACGGCCCGACGGCGGGCCCGGTTCTCCTCCGAGGGCAGCGAGTCCTGCCTACAGGGGAATGAGCTCGATATGTCGTCGATCCTGAGACATGAGTGCCTGCGCCATGCGTCCGTCCATGGTGGCGAGAACAGCGTTGTGACGTGCCGCGAGGTCCACCAGGTGCAGGTCGGTGACCTGTTTTGGGCCCTTCAGCCTCGAAAAGCTGATGGACGGCTCAGCAGGAGGGGCGTCGTCGACAAGGAACACGTGATCGTCAAGCGATGTCAGCTCACCGAGTCCGGAGAGCACATCAGCGGCCGCGATCTCGAATCCGGTGACTCGAGGATTCATGAGGAGACGCAGGTAGGCGGCTTGGGTGATGGAACAGGTCGCCCACTGATCCACACCGTCGAACCAGGCGCTGACCACCTCATGGTGCGCATGGTTGGGCAGTGACAACGCCACGAGGACATTGACGTCAAGCAGTCGCAGGCGATCAGTGGTCGTCATCTCGGTACTGCTCGATGAGCTCTGGCGTCACCACATGAGCCTGCTGGCCTGCGGGCGGGAAGAACAAGGGGATCCCGTGCCTGCTGGTGCGGCTCCCGTGGGAGATTCCCTGGAGCGCGAGATCGGACACGGCGCGTCCGAGTGACACTCCGTCGCGATGAGCGCGTTCACGAGCCAGGGACAGGACCCGGTCGTCGATCTCAAGTGTCGTCCTCATACGATCATGATCGCACCAGCGCATCACGTCATCAATGAGCCGCTGAACTGTTGTGGATTCTGACGGCGGGCCCGGCCGGCCGAGGTCGGGGTAGTCTCTCTGGCTCGTGCGGACCTGCGCCGGGCCCGGCCCTGCGCCCCGCACTTCCCCCATCCCCTGCACCCCCGCACCCGACTGGAGACAAGGAGACGATATGGCCGAGGTCTTCACCTCCCTGCTGCTCATCGTCGCGGTGGCCTTCGTGGCGCCGCTGATCTCCTGGACCATCCCCAAGCGGCTCGTGCCCGAGGTCGTCCTGCTCATTCTGGGCGGGATGCTCATCGGCCCCCACGGCCTGGGGCTGGCCGTCGAGGACTCCTCGATCGAGCTGCTGCGCGAGCTCGGCGTCGCCTTCCTCTTCCTCATGGCCGGCTACGAGATCGACATCAACGAGCTGCGCGGGGCGGGCGGGCGCCACGCCGCCGTCGCCTGGTTACTCTCACTGGGGCTGGCCTTCGGCGCGGTCAGCGTCATCGGGGTGACCGGAGGGGCGGCGTCGGCCAACGGCATCGCCATCGCCACCGCCATGACCTCCACGGCCATCGGCACGATCCTGCCGATCCTGCGCGACCGCGGCCTGCTGCCCACGGCGGTGGGGGCCTCGATCCTCAACCACGGCGCCGTCGGCGAGGTCGGGCCGATCCTCGTCATGGCGCTGCTGCTGGGATCGCGCTCCACCTGGGCGAGCATGGCGATCCTGGGCGTCTTCCTCATCATCACCCTGCTCATCGTCCGCTTCACCAGCCGCGTCAAGCGCGTGGGGCGCCGCCTGGTCGAGGCCATCCACCTGGGGGCCTCGACGACGGCGCAGACCACCATCCGCGCCACCGTCCTGCTCCTGGTGGGGCTGTGCGCCATCGCCGCCATCTTCGACCTTGATGTCATCCTGGGGGCCTTCGCCGCTGGCTTCGTCCTGCGTCACGCCCTGCCCGAGGGGGATGCCGAGTTCGAGGAGAAGCTCGACGGGCTGGCCTACGGGTTCTTCGTCCCGATCTTCTTCGTCACCTCCGGCATGGGCATCGAGGCCGGGCTCGACGCCGGGGACCTGGTCAACCTCCTGGCCTTCTTCGTGCTGCTGGTGCTCGTGCGGGGCGTGCCGGTGTGGCTGGCCTCCCGGGCGGAGCGCCGCAGGGACGGCTCGCGCATCTACTCGATGCGCCAGAGCCTCCAGATCGCCGTCTACTCGACAACGGCCCTGCCCATCATCGTGGCCGTCACCCAGGTGGCGGTCAGTGCGGGGGCCATGTCTACCTCCTTCGCATCCACCCTCGTGCTGGCCGGGGTGCTGTCGGTACTGGTTCTGCCGGCCGCCGGGCTGGCGCTGGGCCACCGGAGCGACCATGTGCCGGCCAACGAGGTGATGCGCGTGGTCCAGGGGCCGGCCGCCCCCGACGGACGCACCCCCGAGGAGGCCTCGGTCTCGGTCGGCGAGCAGGTCTCGGAGCCGCGCCGACCGGCGTCGCCGCCCAGTGGCATCAGGCTGCCGGCGGGGGAGCGCACCCCGGCGACAGGCGTGAGGCGGCCGGCGCAGCCCGACCTGGTGGGCCTGCCCGACCTGCGCGAGCAGGCGACACCGGCGATGGCGCGCCTGGCCGAACTGGGGATGCACGCCCGAGGGCTGTCGCTGGAGGAGTCGCACCGCCTGGCCGCGCGCCTGGCCGAGATCGAGCAGGATCACGCCCTGTGGCGCGAGCGCTGGCACCGCGCGCGCAGGCACGGCGGCACCTCCCGGGCGGCCCGCCGTCGTCGGCCCCGCGGCGAGTGACAGTCCCGGCCCAGCCCTAGTGACGGTCCCAGTCCTCTCACCCAGCCTCGCGTCTAGCCTCCTGTCCGTCGTCGTGTCCGTCCTCCCGCCGACGGGGACATCTCACGCGGCCGGGGACGTTCCACTCCAGCCGGGGACGTCTCGCGCGTTCGGTGACAGGATTCCGGTCCCCGACGGCGTCGAAGGTCCCCGCCCGGAACGACACGCACCCGGCCGCGCAGAATGTCCCCGCCGCATCCTTCGTCGTGCTGCCCAAGGCGATGGCTTGTGTCCCCGTCTGCGCGGAATGTCCCCCGCGGCGCGGAATGTCCCCGACGGGGCCGGGGTGGGGGCGGTGGTGCCCGGAGGGCCGGCCCCGATCAGCTCGACGAGGCCGCCGCAACGCTCCCTGCGGCGATGATGGCCATCGTCACGGCCTCCACGGCCCGCTGCACCGCACGCCCCACCGGGCTCTCCCCCGCGAGCCCCTTGATCCGGCGCTTGAGCTCTCCGCGGCTGAGACCGGTCTCCTGCTGCGGCAGGACGGTCGATGCGACACCGAGCGCCTGCAGGATCGACAGCAGAGCGACGTCGGAGGCGGTCGGTGGCTGCACCCCGCGCAGGGCGGCGTCGATGCGTGCACGCAGCTGCCGCTCGGGTAGGGGGTCCAGCGTGGGGTAACTAGGGTTCAGTGACCCGAACAGCCCGCCGGTGTGGATGCGCACCACCCCGGCCGCCGCCAAGGACTCGGCGATGTGGCGGGTGGGGTTGAGCTTGCTCCAGCACACCAGGGAGGAGAATCGCTTGCCGTCCTTGGTGGGCAGGATCTCCAGGGCCCGGTCCAGGACGGGGTGCCCGGTCGGCTCGGAGCTGACGATGTAGATGCGGGGGCTGCGCTCCTCGGTCAGGCTGATGCGGCCGGCCAGCAGCAGGTCGGTGAGCAGTGCCCCGGTGAGCCCGTAGGACGAGTGCGCCATGCGGCTCTCCGGCTTGCCGGAATCCTTGGTCAGCAGCAGGAACAGTTCTTCACAGGTCAGCATCGCGTTCATGGATCCAGTACAACGCACCGTCATCGAAATGTGATCCACCCGGGGTGCGAGATCCGGGACCGACCCGGCTCCTCCTCACGGGGGAGGCCTCCACCCGCCCGTCCGACCGGGCTACGGCCGGTCGTTCACCCCGCCCCGCACCCGGCCCCACGCGACCGGGTGCGAGACCGGCGCCGTTCGCGCCCAGCGTGCGATCAGCAGCCGGACGGCGCCCGAAGCTGTCGTACCCCGCGTTTAACCTGGGGTCATGGCTCGCGCGATTCGGCATGACGACTGGCCGGTGGAGCTCACTGATGACCAGATCATCAGTCGGGTCGGCCACCGGGCCTTTGAGCGCGGCCTGGACTACGCGCGCAAGGGGCGGGTGCGGGGCATCAGCGTCGCCGGGGACGGGGACATCATCAGCGCCCAATCCAAGGGCTCGGGCGCGCACACCTACCAGACCATGGTCTTCCGCAAGCAGGGCGCCCGCAGCGCCCCGGCGTCCTGGGCCGGTACCTGCTCGTGCCCGGTGGGCAGCGACTGCAAGCACACGGCCGCCCTGCTCATCGCCGCACGTACCCTGGCGCAGGCCGAGCCTGACGGCGCCGCGGCCCCTTCCGGCGGGCCCGCCCCCTGGGAGAGCCGGCTGGCCGACCTGCTGCAGGTGGAGCGAGCCCCGCGCCGTCGGATGGCCCTGGAGATCATCGACGACCCCGGCGACATGTGGGGCACTCCCGCCGGCCTGTCCATGCTGCCGCTCATCGAGGGCAAACGTGGATGGAACCGGCAGGGCGCCGCCTGGACCCA
Source organism: Actinomyces sp. HMSC08A09 (assembly GCF_001807465.1). NCBI lineage: Bacteria > Bacillati > Actinomycetota > Actinomycetes > Actinomycetales > Actinomycetaceae > Actinomyces > Actinomyces sp. HMSC08A09. Next base: position 15,429 of record NZ_KV789155.1, read on the forward strand.
GATCGTCTCCGGGGGCCTGGACGACGACGTCGACCCCACCGTCATGGGCGTCCTGCGCGAGCTGGCCGGCATGGCCGGCGGCTACGGCTTCTACTACGCCGACGACCGCCTCTCCTTGACGACCGCGCCCGCCCACGTCTGGGACGTGCTGCGCCGCGGGGTGGCGGCCGGCCTGACCCTCACCACCGCCCAGCGCCACGGCATGCCCGTCTACCTCGCCGACGGGCTGCGCGGCGGCATCCACCTCACCCGGGAGGGCGACGGCGACATCGCCATCACCCCCGCCCTGGAGATCGACGACGTCGAGGAGCTGCGCCGCCTCCAGGTCCCCGGACTGCGCCTGAACTTCTCCCTCATGCCGATCGGGGACCCGGTTCACGGCTTCTACACGTGGATGCCTGGGCGCGAGCTGCTCCTCATGCCGCTCGAGCCGCGCCCCACCGAGGCTCTCTCCCGGGTGCTGCGGGGCGACGGCGAGGCCATCACCATCCCGGCCGGGGACGTCGAGCGTTTCGAGACCGAGCATCTTGAGGCCCTCACCCGGGCGCTGCCGGTCCTGTCCGCCGACACCTCCATCCGCATGCCCCGCCCCACGACGCTGCGTGCCGCGCTCGCGGTCCACGTCGATACCGCCGAGCACCACCTGAGCACCGAGTGGTCCATCCGTTACGTCGGGGAGGACGGTGAGGTCCGGAGCAGTCACGGCCTGCCCGACCTGGCCGCGGCGGCCGAGGGCCGCGTTGAGGACAGGACCGCCAGCCGGGACATTGACGGGGAGACCCGCCTGGCCCGCGAGGTCCTCAACCACCTGCTGCCCCTGGCCGGCCGGCACCCGGCCCTCTGGCAGCCCCTGGACCTGCGCGGCATGGACACGGCCCGTTTCATGACTGAGACGCTGCCGGTCCTGCGCGAGCTGGAGGCCTTCGACATCGAGGTCGACGACGACGTCCCCGACTACCGCGAGGCCGAGGCCGCCCCGGTCATCACCACCAGTGTCAGCGATGACGAGGACCGCCCCGACTGGTTCTCCCTGTCCGTGCGCGTCCACGTGGGGCAGGAGGAGATTCCCCTGGCGCTGCTCATGGCGGCCGTGGCTACCGGGGAGCCCGAGGTGCTCCTGGAGTCGGGCACCTGGGTGAGCATCGACCGCCCGGAGATCGAGGCCCTGGCCCGCCTCATGGAGGAGGGCCGCGAGCTGGCCGACCCGCAGGCGCAGGGCGAGCTGCGGGTCAGTGCTCTGCACGCCGGCTACTACGAGGTCCTGGAGTCTCTCGGCGTCATCGAGCGGGCCACGGCCCGCTGGAAGGAGCGGGTCGGGCGGCTGCTGGAGCGGGCGCGCGCCGCCGAGGCCGCGGGTGACCCCTCCGATGGACGGCCTGTCGGAGGCGACGACGCGGGCGGCACCAGTGGGAGGACCGGTGAAGGGACCGGTGGGGCTCCCGTGCCCGAGGGGATGCGGGCGACGTTGCGCCCTTACCAGCTCGAGGGCTACCGGTGGCTGGACTTCCTGCGCCAGGCGGGCCTCGGCGGGGTCCTGGCCGACGACATGGGACTGGGGAAGACTGTCCAGGTGCTCGCCGCCGTCCAGCGCCTCATCGAGCAGCGTGAGGAGACCCAAGGGAGCGAGCCGACCAGCTCCGGCGACCCCGGTGAGCCGGAGGGGACCGGGCCGGTGCTCGTCATCGCGCCGACCTCCGTCGTCGGCTCCTGGGTGGAGCAGGCCGAGCGCTTCTGCCCGGGGCTGCGGGTGCGGGCCGTGAGGCGGACCGCCGCCAAGCGCGAGGAGACTCTGGCGCAGATCGTGGAGGGCTGCGACGTCGTCGTCACCTCCTACACGATCGCGCGCCTGTGCGAGGAGGAGTTCGTCGCCCAGGACTGGGCCTGGGTGGTGTGCGACGAGGCCCAGTTCGTCAAGAACCACACCTCGGCCACCTACAAGGCGGTGCGGCGGCTGCGGTCGCCGTCGACCATCGCGATCACGGGCACGCCGCTGGAGAACTCGCTCATGGACCTGTGGGCGCTCATGAGCATCGCGGCGCCGGGGCTGCTGCCCGACCCGGAGCGCTTCGGGCAGGTCTACCGCAAGCCGATCGACCGTGGGGACGCCGAGGCGCTGGGGCGGCTGCGGCGCCGGATGCGGCCCTTCCTGCTGCGGCGCACCAAGGAGCAGGTGGCCGCGGACCTGCCCGCCAAGACCGAGCAGGTCCTGTCTGTCGAGCTCGGCGCCAAGCACCGCAAGGCCTACGACCAGCGCCTGGCCCGCGAGCGGCAGCGGATCCTCGGGCTGCTGGAGGAGGACACCGCCCAGTCGCGCTTCATCGCGCTCAAGGCGCTGACCACCCTGCGGCAGATGGCGCTCGACCCGGCGCTCGTCGACGGCGAGGACGGGATGGAGCCTGAGGCCGCCGAGAGCGCGGGTGGCGGGGAAGCCGGGGAGGCCGGCGAGGCCGCCGGCGGGACGGGCGGTTCTGGCAGGAAGACGGCCCGTGGCGTGAAAGCCGCGAAGGGCAAGGCTGCTGGCGCCCCCGCCACCGCCGCGGGCCGCAGCGGACCGGGGCGGCGGCCGAGTCCGTCGGCCAAGGTCGAAGTGCTGGTCGAGCACCTGGGGCCGATCCTCTCCGAGGGGCACCGCGCCCTCGTCTTCTCCCAGTTCACGCGCTACCTCTCCGGTGTGCGCGAGCACCTGGAGGCCACCGGTGTGCGAACCGCCTACATGGACGGCTCCACCCCCGACCGGCAGAAGGTCATCGACGCCTTCCGGGCCGGTGAGGCCGACGTCTTCCTCATCTCCCTCAAGGCCGGCGGCTTCGGGCTCACGCTCACCGAGGCCGACTACGTCTTCCTGCTGGACCCGTGGTGGAACCCGCAGGCCGAGGAACAGGCTGTCGACCGCCCCCACCGGATCGGCCAGGACAAGCCGGTCATGGTCTACCGGCTCGTCTCGGCCGACACCATCGAGGAGAAAGTCATGGCCCTCAAGGAGAAGAAGGCCGAGCTCTTCGCTCGGGTCGTCGAGGGGGCCGGTGAGGTCGAGGCCGGTGGCGAGGGTGCTGGTGCCGCCGGTGGTGCGGCTGCTGTGGCGGGCTCGGGCGGACTCAGCCCGGCGGCCCTGACCGCCGCCGAGATCCGCGAGCTCATCGAGGGCTGAGGCGCTCGACGTCGTCGGGCGCCGCCGTGGGCCGGCCGTCCCCAAGCAGCTGCGCTGCGGCCCCTATCTGGTTGCGTCCTGGCGGGGGCCTTCTGCGTGGCTGGGGACATTTTCTTCCGGCCGGGGACGTCTCGCGCATTGGGGGACAGGAATCTGGTCCCCGACGGCGTCGAATGCCCCCGGCCGCAGCGAGGCGCACCTGGCTGCGTGGAATGTCCCCGACGGGGAGTGATGGGGTGGGGCCGGGGCAGTCTGCGGCTATTCCCCTACTCCCCTTGGCCTCCTCCTGTGCTAACTGACCATCACACCATGGGCGCCTGCAGCGGACCCATCCACGCCGATCGGCCAGGGCTCAGGCGGTCCCCGATGCCACAGAGCCGGGACTGCAGGTGGTCTCCACAGGGCTGACAAGCCCCTGAGCGCGGCGGCTTGGGGCGGCCCGATGCTGGTGGGGCGGGCACGGCGCCCGCTGGGGAGCGGCGGTGCGCTGGTCCCCACCGATCAGAGGAGAACCACCATGAGGAGACCCACCCGGACCACCTTGCGTACCCTGCGCACCAGCGTGATGCTGGCCCGCCCGAGTGACGCCTCGACGCTGCCGGCGCTCCTGCGGCGCTTGACGAGCAAGGAGGAGGGCATGGCTACCGCCGAGTACGCCATCGGCACATTGGCGGCCGCGGCCTTCGCCGGCCTGCTGCTGGCGCTCATGCGCTCGGGCAGCCTGAGCGGGGCGTTGCGGTCCATCATCGAGCAGGCGCTCTCGGTGTGATGTGCGCTGTCATCGCAGCAGGTGGGCGCGCTCGCCCCCGAGTGGCCCGGGTACCCGGCGGTGGCCGACGTTGCCGCCCGGGTCCCGCTTCCCGCCGGCCTTCCGGCCGCGCGGAACCGCATCCCTCACCTGGTCGCCGGCCCCGACGAGGCCGCTGGGGCGGCGACCAGGGCGGGTGCACCGGAGGAGGAGAGGAGGGGATGGTGACGGCTGAGACGGCGTTGTCACTGCCTGCCGTCGTCCTCGTCCTGCTGATGGTGCTGGCGGCGGTCAGCGCTGGCGTCACTCAGCTGCGGGTGGCCGACGCTGCCCGCACCGCCACCCGTCAGGCCGCCATCGGCCAGGAGGACTACGCCGGCGCCGCCCAGCGCGTGGCCGGAGGGGTGAGCCTCGGCGTTGAGCAGGGCGAGCTCACCTGCGTCACCGCCGCCCGACCCGTCCCTGGTCCCCTGGGCGGGCTGGGCCTGACGGCGCGCGCCCGCGCCTGCACCTACACCGAACCGAGCAGCCCATGAACCGCCCCGGCTGTGACGAGCGCGGCTCGGGGACCGTCTACGCGCTCGGCGTCATCGCCGTACTGCTGGTTGCGGCAGTCGGCATCGCGGGCCTCATCCAGGCCCAGAGCGCCACCGGCCGGGCCAGGGCCGCCGCCGACCTCGCCGCCATCTCCGGTGCCACGGTCCTGTCCTCTGTCGTCGCCCCGGGCGACCCCTGCGCCATGGCGCAGCGCGTGGCTGCAGCCAATGGCGCCTCGGTGAGCACCTGCTCCGTGGCCGGTGAGGACGTCACCGTCAGCGTCGCCGTCCCGACGACGATCCTCGGCCGACCCCGCCAGGCCACCGCCCAGGCCCGCGCTGGCCCCGTCGACGCCCCGCCCACGCCGTGAACCGGCCCGAGCCCGGGTGTCAACACGAGGCGCCGGAGCTCCCAGGCCTCAGTCCTCGATGGCGACTGTGGCGCCGCCCGCGAACTGGGCCGCGTGGAGGCGCGCGTAGGCGCCGCCGGCCGCGATGAGCTCATCGTGGCTGCCCTGCTCGACGATGTCGCCGTGCTCCATCACCAGGATGGTGTCGGCGTCGCGGATCGTGGACAGGCGGTGAGCGATGATGAAGCTCGTGCGGCCCTCGCGCAGCGCGTTCATCGCCTGCTGGACCAGCAGTTCCGTGCGGGTGTCCACGCTGCTGGTGGCCTCATCGAGGATGAGTACGGCCGGGTTGGCCACGAAGGCCCGCGCGATCGTGAGCAGCTGGCGCTCGCCGGCGGAGATGTTGGCGGCGTCCTCCTCCAGAACCGTGTCGTAGCCCTGCGGCAGGGCCTTGATGATGTGGTCGACGAAGCACGCCCTCGCGGCGGCCTCGACCTCCTCATCACTGGCCCCGGGCCGCCCGTAGCGGATGTTCTCGCGGATCGTGCCGGCGAACAGCCACGGATCCTGCAGGACCATGCCGGTGCGGCGACGCACGTCGTGGCGCGTCATGGTGGCGATGTCGCGTCCGTCGATGAGGATGCGTCCCCCATCGAGCTCGTAGAAGCGCATGAGCAGGTTGACCAGGGTGGTCTTGCCCGCCCCCGTGGGCCCCACGATCGCGACCGTGTGCCCGGGGTCCACCCGCAGCGACAGGTCGCGGATGAGCTCGACCTCCGGACTGTAGGAGAAGCGCACGTGCTCCATCTCGATGATGCCCGGGCCTGCCGGGCTCTTCGGTGAAGCCGCCGTGGCACTGGGGCCGGTCCCCGCGGCCCGGCTGGCACCCGCGGCCTCCCCGGCGGCATCGGCGCCCGCGGTGCCCGCGGTGCCCGCAGTACCTGCGGCACCGGCGCTCCCCGGTGCGACGTCGTCGGGGCGCTCCTCCTCGGCGTCGAGCAGCTCGAAGATCCGCTCGGCGCTCGCGGTCCCGGACTGCACGGCCGTGGCCATGCCGCCGAGCTGGCCCAGGGGCTGGGAGAACTGCTGGGAGTACTGGATGAAGGCCTGCACGTCGCCCAGGCGCAGTGACCCGGAGGCGACCATGGCGCCGCCGACCACCGCGATGGCCACATAGTTGATGTTCCCGATGACCAGCATGATCGGCATCATGATCCCGGAGAGGAACTGGGCGCGCAGCGAGGCCCGGAACAGCTCCTCGTTCTCGGCGGCGAAGGCCTCGCGCACCGAGGCCGTGCGCCCGTAGACCTGCACCAGGGCGTGCCCGGAGAAGGACTCCTCCACTCGGGTGTTGATCTTGCCGGTGCGGGCCCACTGGTGGGTGAAGGCCTTCTGCGAGCGCGGCCCGATCACCCCGAAGACCACGCCCATGAGCGGGAACATGAGGAGTGCCACCAGCGCCAGCTTCCAGGAGATGGAGAACATCATCCCCAGCACGCCCACCACCGTGAGGATCGCGGTCAGGGCGCCGGACAGGGACTGCTGGAGGGTGTTGGTGACGTTGTCGACGTCGTTGGTCAGGCGGCTGAGCAGCTCGCCGCGCTGGACGGTATCGAAGTAGCTCAGCGGCAGGCGGTGGACCTTGTCCTCCACCTGGGCGCGTAGCCGGTAGAGGGCCTTGATCGTGATGCGGTTGATGAGCCAGCCCTGAAGCCAGTTGAGCAGGCCCGAACCCACGTACAGGCCCAGCACCACTGTCAGGATCCGGCCCAGGCGGGTGTAGTCGATGCCCGCGCCGGGAATGACATCCATCGCCGAGAGCATCGTGGCGAAGTCATCCATCCCCCGCGCCCGCAGGGCCTCAATGGCCTGGGCCTTGGTGGTGCCGGCCGGCAGCATCGTGGAGACCACGCCCTCGAAGATGACGTTGGTGGCCTGCCCCAGCACCTTGGGGGCCGCCACCGCCAGCACCACCGTTCCCACGGCGGCCAGGGCCACGATCATCAGGGAGACTCGGTAGGCGCCCAGTAGCCCGACCATCCGCTTGAAGGAGGGCCAGAAGGCCTCGGCCTTGCCCGGAGGCGGACCGTCGTGCCAGTCGCCCGAGGCGGCCTGCGCCTCAGCGGCCAGCTTGAGGTCCTCCTCGCTGAGCTCATCGGGGGCGACGACGGCGCTCGCGGCGGTACTCGCACCGCTCCCGGCCTTCTTGCGGCTGCCCCTGTCGGCGTTCTCGTTGGTGTTCCTACCCATGGGGCTGCTTGTGTTCCTGCTCATGCTGCGGCCTCCGCTCCGAGCTGGGAAGTGACGATCTCGCGGTAGACGGCGCAGGTGGCCAGCAGCTCAGTGTGCGTGCCGCTACCCACCAGGTGGCCGCCGTCCAGGACGAGGATCTGGTCGGCCTCGACGATCGTTGAGACGCGCTGGGCCACGATCACCTTCGTGATGCCGACCGTCGCCGGCCCCATGGCCTCGCGTAGCCGCGCGTCAGTGGATACGTCCAGGGCCGAGAAGGAGTCGTCGAAGATGAGGATGTCAGGTCGGCGCACCAGGGCCCGGGCGATGGCCAGGCGCTGACGCTGACCGCCCGAGACATTCGTGCCGCCCTGGGCGATGGGTGCCTCGAGGCCCCCGTCCATCTTGGAGACGAAGTCCTTGGCCTGGGCGACCTCCAGGGCCTCCCACAGCTCGTCGTCGGTGGCCTCCTCGCGCCCCAGGCGCAGGTTGGAGGCCACGGTCCCGGCGAACAGGAAGGGCTGCTGGGGCACGAGCCCCATCTGGGCCCACAATGCCTCGGGGTCGGCCTCACGCACGTCGGTGCCACCGATGAGCACCTGCCCGCTGCTGGCCTCCAGCAGCCTCGCCAGCAGCCGCACCACCGTGGACTTACCCGACGCCGTCGAGCCGACGATCGCCGTGGTCGTCCCGGGCTGGACCGTGAAGCTCACCTCCGCCAGGACGCGGGCGTCAGCGTCGGGGTAGACGAAGGTGACGCCCCGCATCTCAACCGTCCCGGGAGCCGGGAAGGTGTCGACGGCGTCGGGGGAGGAGGTGATGGTCGGCGGCGTCGCCAGCACCTCGCTGATGCGCTCGGCGCACACGGCGGCGCGCGGGATCATGATCGTCATGAAGCTCGCCATGACGATGCCCATGAGGATCTGCATGAGGTAGGACATGAAGGCGATGAGGGTGCCGACCTCCACGTCGCCGTCGCCGACCTGGTGGCCGCCGAACCAGATGACGCCGACGATCGTCACGTCCAGCACCAGCATCACCAGCGGGAACAGCAGGACGAATAGCTGCCCCACGCGCTCGCCGACCCGGGCTATATCGGTGTTGGCGTCCTCGAAGCGCTCGGTCTCGGCCTCCTCGCGCACGAAGGCGCGGATCACTCGGATGCCGGTGAGCTGCTCGCGCATCACCCGGTTGATGGCGTCGAGCTTGTCCTGGTAGGAGCGGAACAGGGGCAGCATCCGGCTCACGATGAGGCCCACCGCGACCAGTAGGACCGGCACCGACAGCCCGATCAGCCACGACAGGCCCGGGGCGCGCGTAACCGCCATGACGATGCCGCCCACCGCCATGACCGGCGCCGTCACCAGCATCGTGGCGCTCATCATCACCAGCATCTGGACCTGCTGGACGTCATTGGTGTTGCGGGTGATGAGCGAGCCCGCCCCGAAGGCGGAGATCTCCCGCTCGGAGAAGCCGCTGACCCGGTCGAAGACCTCGCCGCGCAGATCCCGGCCCATGCTCATCGCCGCGCGCGCCGCGAGGTAGGTCGCCGCGACCGAACACACGCCCTGGGCCAGGCTCACCCCCAGCATGAACGCGCCCATCCGCCAGATATATCCGGAGTCCCCGGTGGCCACACCCTTGTCGATGATGTCGGCGTTGAGAGTGGGCAGGTACAGGGAGGCCATCACCTGTGCGAACTGAAGCACCAGGACGCACACCAGCAACCCGGTATAGGGGCGCAGGTGCGTGCGCAGCAATCGAAGGAGCATGCTGGCAACGTATCAGCCTCACGGTGCGTGAGGGCGAGCATCTCATGAATATGAGGGAGAGCGTCTTATAAATTTTGGTCATGCCCGCGTAGGGGGGGCGGGCTCACGTCCCGTCAGGTCCGGCGGCTGGATTGACCGTGTCGGACGACGTCGCCGCTGCTTCTGCGAGGTGCGACTCGCCAAGCAGCAGGTCGGAGCTCAGTTGCCTCTGGTCACTGGGGTCGAGGGGGTCTGGGGCGCCGCCTCGAGCAGGAGCCGCAGCAGGACGGCAGCCCCGGCCTTGTCCAGGGGCTCGTTGTTGTTGCCGCACTTGGGCGACTGCACGCAGGAGGGGCAGCCGCTCGCGCAGCCGCAGCCCTCGATGACGGCCAGCGTCGCCTCCAGCCAGTCGCGCCCGGCCCGGTAGCCGCGCTCGGCGAAGCCCGCCCCGCCGGCGTGCCCGTCGTGGACGAAGACCGTGGGCGCCCCCGTCTGCGGGTGCATCGCCGTTGACAGCCCGCCGATGTCCCAGCGGTCGCACGTGGCCAGCAGCGGCAGCATCCCGATGCTCGCGTGCTCGGCCGCGTGCAGGGCCCCGGGCAGGTCGGTGGGCTCCAGGCCCGCCGCCTCGCAGACCTCCTGCGGGATCGTCCACCACACGGCGGCGGTGGGCAGCACGTGCTCGTCCATCTCCAGGGCGTGCTGGGAGACGACCTCGCCGCCCGGCAGCGCCATCCGCTGGTAGCCGGTCACCTGACTGGTGACCTCCACCGAGCCGAAGGACCAGGTGATGGTGCCTGCGCCCGGGGGCTCGGGGACATCACCGGGGGCAGAACTGGCCGGGATGGAGCCGCCGCTGGAACCGTCGCTGGGACCGGCCGGCTCTTCCGGCTCGCGCGCCGACGGCTCACGGCGGTCCTCCGGTGTCGTCTGACCCGGCCGGCCCCAGACCTGCTGCTCGCGCTCGGCGATGATGCGCACGCTCGAGCGCGACCGGGCCCTCGTGCGGTAGCCGACCGCTGCCTTCTGTCGCACGAGGGCGACGTCGTCGGCCAGCTCCTCGACCACGTAGACGCGCCCCTGATGGACGTAGACCGCGCCCTCGTGGACGGTGGAGTCGGCGGCCGCGCCGTCCACCGTGCCGATGACGACGCCCGTGTCGGCCTCCACCACCGGCACCTCGGGCGGCCCGTCGCCGCGCAGGGAGGTCAGGTCCTGGGGCCGCCCGGGCAGGTTCACGTTCCAGAACCAGCCCGTGGGCCGACGCCGCAGTGCGCCCCGACCCTCCAACTCGCGCAGCAGGGCGTCGTCGGACAGGCCGAACAGGGCCAGGTCCGAGGTCCGCAAGGGAGCCTCGGAGGCGGCGGCGCACAGGTGGGGCGCGAGCACGTAGGGGTTGGCCGGGTCGAAGACCGTGGCCTCGGGGGCGGCGAAGACCGCCTCGGGGTGGTGCACCAGGTAGGCGTCCAGCGGGTTGTCGGAGGCGATGAGGACGGCCAGGCCGCGGGTCCCGGCGCGTCCGGCCCGGCCCGCCTGCTGCCCCAGCGAGACGCGCGTGCCCGGCCAGCCGGCGATGAGGACCGCGTCCAGTCCGGTGACGTCGATGCCCAGCTCCAGGGCGTTGGTGGTGGCCAGGGCCCGCAGCCGGCCCGAGCGCAGGTCGGCCTCCAGGGCTCGGCGCTCCTCGGGCAGGTAGCCGCCGCGGTAGGCCGACACCGTGCCGACGAGCTCGGGCAGCGAGAGCCCCAGCGTGTGGCGGGCCCGCTCGGCCACGACCTCCGCCGAGCGACGCGAGCGCACGAACACCAGCGCCCGGGCGCCCACGCTCAGCAGGTCCACGAGCAGCTCGGCGGCCTCGACGACGGCGCTGCGTCGCGCCGAGGGATCCTCACCGGGATCGCCCGAGTCCGGTTCGGTACTGCCGGGTGGGGTTGCGGCTTCCGTCGCGCGCTGCGGGGACGATGCGCAGGGGGTGTCGCCGTTGGTGCGTGCGGGCCGGGGCGCGTCGGGGGAGGAGCCGACGTCCATGGGTGCGCCAGGGTTCGGGGTGCCTGCGGACGCCGGCCCGCCTTCATCGGGGGTCGGCAGCACCCAGGGGTCGCGCAGCGCCGGCTGCCACAGGGCCAGGGTGCGCTCCCCGGCGGGTGCGGCGTCCTCGGTGACGGCCACGACGTCGTCGGGTGCGGCGCCGATGAGTCGGGCCGTGGTGAGGGCCGGCTCGGCCGCCGTCGCCGAGGCGCACAGGACGACCGGCTGCGGGCCGCGTGGGCGCAGTCGCGCCACGAGCCGCAGGAGGCGACGCAGCACGAGGGCGACGTGCGCCCCCAGAATCCCGCGGTAGGCGTGGCACTCGTCGATGACGATGTAGCGCAGTCCCCGCAGGAGGCGGTTCCAGCGCTCGTGGCCCGGCAGCAGCGAGAAGTGGAGGAAGTCGGGGTTGGTCAGGACGACGTCGGCGTGGGCGCGCACCCAGTCTCGCTCGGGCAGGGGAGTGTCGCCGTCGCAGGTGCCGGCGCGCACCGTGCGCAGCGAGCCCGTGGGGGTGCCGGCCTTGCGCTGGACGGCCTCGAGCTCGCCGATGAGCCGGCCCAGGGAGGCGGCCTGGTCGGCGGCGAGCGCCTTAGTGGGGGAGAGGTAGAGGGTGGTGGGGCGCCTGCCGTGGGCGGAGATGCGCGAGTCGGCGCCGGGGGACTGGGCCGCTAGGACGTCGGAGAGCGCCGGCAGCCAGGCGGCCAGGGACTTGCCCGAGCCGGTGCCGGTGGCCAGGACCGTGTGGTGGCCGGCGTGGGCGGACTGCGCGGCGGCGACCTGGTGCGTCCAGGGGCGCTCGACGCCGATGTGGCGGTAGGCGGCCACGAGGTCGGGGTCCGCCCACTCGGGCCAGTCGGCGTGGCGGCCGGGGCGGGCCGGGGTGCGCTGGAGGTGGACGAGCCGGCCGTCGCGCCCGCCGATGGACTCCAGGAGCCCGGTGAGGTCGCGTGCGGTCCCGTCTGCCATGGGAAACAGTGTGCACCACCGGCGGATGGAGGCGTCCGTCGAGTCTCGGCGGTGGGTTGTGGGGTCTTGGTGTCACGTTTGGCGACTTTTAGGCCGTCCATCGGTTGGCGCGCCCGGGCCTGTGTGGCTCTGACCTGCGTGTATGTCCCGGAGCGCGACGGCCAACGGCCAGGTGTGCTCTTGAAAGTCGCCCGCGGTGACACCACTTGCGAAGCGATCCGGCGGCCTATCCTCCGGCTGCCTGTGCTGGGGGCTGAGAGCAAGAAGGCGCTCCCCTGCTACTCGGCAGAGGCTCGCCGGCAGTGAGTGTTGGGGTCTGGGGCTTAGCCGCTAAGGGTTGAGTGGGGGTCTCGGCGGTGCGCTGCGAGGCCTTGGTGTCACGGATGGCGACTTTTGGGGTGTCCGTCGGCTGGAGTGCCTGGGCCTGTGGGGCTCTGACCGGCGCATATGTGCCAGGGTGCGATGTTATTGGCCAGGGGTGTTCTTAAAAGTCGCCGTTTGTGACACCGCTTGTGGAGTGAGCCTGGTGGTCTGAGGTGCGGCCGCGTGTGCTGGGTGTGGGGGTTAGTGGCCTTGGGCTTCTTCTGCGTCGTCGGTGAGGTAGGTGATGACGCGGACCAGGTCGTAGGGGGTGGAGGTCTCGGTGGTGGTGATGGTGCCCTCGATGGGCCGCCACTGGCTCTCGCCGGCGGGGCGGAACCGGGTGGTCCAGGTCGTGGTCAGGGTGGTGGTGACGCCGGTGGCGGTGTGCTGGTAGTGGTGGGTGACCGTCTGGTGGGGG
>NZ_KV789156.1:0-3640 GCF_001807465.1 Actinomyces sp. HMSC08A09
GGCTGCGCCGAGGTGGCCGCCTCCTGGCCGCCGCCAGCACCCTGACCCTGGTGGCCGCCGCCACCGCCGCCTGCTCCGCCGGCGGGACGGGCTCGGCGTCGGCCACCGGCTGCGCCGCCTACCAGGCCTATCAGGGCCACAAGGGCGCCACCGTCACCATCTCCAGCAGCCTGACCGGCACCGAGGCCGAGCGCTTCGAGGCCTCCGTGGCCGAGTTCGAGAGCTGCACGGGCATCAACGTCGAGCACACCGGCACCACCGAGCTGCGCTCCCAGCTGCTCAACGGCTCGGGAGCCAACCTGTCCACCAGCTCGGGGGCCTCGCCGTCGAGCCAGGACAACCCGGAGAACCTGCCGGACCTGGCCATCGTGCCCCAGCCCGCCATGGTGGCTGAGCTCGTCGACACCGGCGTCGTCCACCCGCTGCCCAACCAGGTCAACAGCAACGTGGAGGCCGGCTGGGACCGGCACTGGATCCAGGTCGGCATCCACGCCTCCGTGCCCTACGGCGCCCCGCTCATGGTCTCGCTGAAGTCCCTCGTGTGGTACTCGCCGGACGCCTTCGCCAAGGCCGGCTACGAGGTGCCCGACACCTGGGCCGAGTTGGAGGCCCTCACCAGCAAGATCCGCTCCGACCACCCCGACGGCTCCGTGACGCCCTGGTGCGTGGGCGCCGCCGACGGGGAGTCCACCGGCTGGGTCCTCACCGACTGGCTCGAGGACGCCCTGTTGGCCACCCAGGGGCCCGGCGTCTACGAGACCTGGGCCTCACACCGGGTTCCCGTCGACTCCTCGAACGCCGTCGAGGCCCTCGGCGCCGTCAACTCCCTGGTCCTGGACAACGGGCGCGTCGTCGGTGGGCGCGGCTCGGTCATCTCCCGCACCCCCGCGCAGGCCGGGGCCGACCTGGCCAAGGGCAGCTGCCTCATGCTGCACGCCTCCTCCTCCTTCGAGAGCCGCTTCCCCGAGGGCACTGTCATCACCGACGCCGACGGCGCCAACCCGGTGACGGTCCAGGCCCCCCGCCCGACCGCGAGCCCCACCGCCGGCAGCGACGGGACGGCCGGGGCAACTGGGGCGACGGCGTCGGCCAAGAGCACGGCCACCGCAGCGGGCACGACGAGTACAGCGGGTTCGTCTGGAACGAAGGTCTCGGCCTTCGTCACCCCGGCGGCGGACCGCGGCTCGGAATCGGTACTGGTGGGGACCGACTACCTCGTGGCCTTCACCCGCTCGGACGCGGTCAGCGCGGTCATGGAGTACCTGACCTCCCAGGAGTGGGCCCGCACGCGGATGGCGATGGGCGGGGTGGCGACCGCCAACCAGGGTGTTGACCCGGACCTGGCGCCCAGCGACGTCGGCCGGCGCGCCACCAGGCTGCTCCAGTCGCGCCAGACGACCGTGGAGATGGATGCCTCGGACTCGATGCCGGTGGGTGTGGGCAGCAGCGCCCTGTGGGTCGGGCTGAGCCGGTGGTCGACCGGGACGGTGACCCCCAAGGAGGCGCTCAAGCAGGCCGAGGCGGCCTGGCCCAAGCAGAAATAGCGCCCCGGGCGGGGTGCCGGGCCGTGCAGCCGGTCTCGGGCGGGGCGCCGTCGGGTGGGAGTGAGCCGCTCACGAGCGCTACGGAGCATTGATCCGCGTCAGGCGGGTCGATAGCCTTGGATCCCCAGCGATTCAAGGAGGACTCATGGGACTGGGATGGTTCGGCGCCCCCGAGCACAAGCGTTGGCTGGCCTACGAGACGCACGCGCTGCTGCACTATGCGCGCGCCGCGCAGGTGCCCACTGGATTCGGGTGGATCGGTCGGGACGGCGAGGTGGACCCCGCCCATCCCGTTGAGCTGTGGGTCACCGGTCGCATGACCTTCGCCTTCTCCCTGGGAGCACTTATGGGGATTCCCGGCTGCCGCCGCTACGCCGACCACGGCGTGCGCGCCCTCAACGGTCCTCTGCGCGACTCGGTCAACGGCGGCTGGTACTCGGCGATCGGCTCTGAGCCCGACGCCGAGGGACAGGGCGTCCCGGTGGATGGCGACGCCCGTAAGGAGTGCTACCAGCACGCCTTCGTGCTCCTGGCCGCCGCCACCGCGACGGCCGCCGACCGGCCCGGTGGCCACGAGCTGCTGCGCGACGCCATCGAGATTCAGGACCGCTACTGGTGGGACGAGGGCCAGCAGATGCCGGTGGAGTCCTACGCCGCCGACTTCACCGACCCCGAGGACTACCGGGGCATCAACGCCGCCATGCACACGGTGGAGGCCTACCTGGCCACCGCCGACGTCACCGGTGAGGTGCGCTGGCTGGAGCGGGCCCTGAAGATCACCGACTTCGCCGTCAACGTCCAGGCCCGCGAGCACGGCTGGCGCCTGCCCGAGCACTACTCCACCTCCTGGGAACCGCGCCTGGACTACAACCGCGACGAGCCCGCCCATCCCTTCCGGCCCTACGGCGTCACGCCGGGCCACGGGCTGGAGTGGGCGCGCCTGACCGTGCAGCTGCGCGGGGCGCTCATTAACCGCTCCATGAGCGCGCCGGAGTGGATGCTGGAGGCCGCCGAGAACATCTTCGATCAGGCCCGCACCGACGGCTGGCGCGTGGACGGCGCCCCGGGATTCGTCTACACCACGGACTTCGACGGCAAGCCCGTGGTGCATGAGCGCATGCATTGGGTGGTCTGCGAGGGCATCTCGGCGTCGGCCGCCATTCGCCAGGCCCTGCTCGACGACGGGCGTGGGGAGATCGACGTCGAGCACTACGAGCACTGCTATCGGGCCTGGATCGACTACGCCGAGGAGTTCCTCATCGAGGCGCCCGGGGTGTGGACCCATGAGCTCGACCGCGACAACCGGCCCTCAACCCGCACTTGGGCCGGGCACCCGGACATCTACCACGCCCTGCAGGCCACCCTCATGGCGCGCCTGCCTGTGTGGCCGGCGATCGGGCAGGCCCTGGCCGAGGGGCGGCTCGACGAGCCGAACTCGCTGCTGCCGGCGCGCGCCAGCAAACCGCACCGGCGCGGGTTCTTCGGGCGGGCCTAGGGGCCGGTGCTGAGGTGGGGCTGGGCCGCGGGTCAGCGGTGCGGTCGGGCCGCGCGTTCGTAGGGTAGGTCGCGCGGTCGTACCCTTACCCCTCGAACGCGAGACCTAAGGTACGACCGCGACGTCGGCGACCGGTGGGCTCGCAGTGACCGCGGGCCCGCCGGGATGGTAGGGTCTATGCCTGTCGCGCCCGGTGGGTGCGGCCTGGAGAGGTGACAGAGCGGCCGAATGTGGCGGTCTTGAAAACCGCTGTGCGCCTGGCGCACCGGGGGTTCGAATCCCTCCCTCTCCGCTCAAGTACCGCAGTACCAACTAAAACTCACCGAGGTGTTATGAGTTGGGTGAGTGTGGCGGCGTTTTCGTTGCCGGTGAGCTCGGCGGCCATCGAGTGCAACCTGATGATTCTCCAGCTCGAGAGCCAGTCCCGCATCGGTCTGACGCAGCGGTCAGCCATCTCAGCAATGGCATCTACGTCAATAGTGGGAGAGCTGGGGAGAGGCCTCGACCTTAATGTGGTGACGACACTGTGATGACCAAGAGAGGCACCTTCCGCGATACCGAACTGACGAACGGGGGGTGCCCCTATGTGGTGTGTCAAGCG
>NZ_KV789157.1:0-24424 GCF_001807465.1 Actinomyces sp. HMSC08A09
TGGTGCATCCACCACCTGACCCCACCGTCGCCTTTGAAGAAAATGGTGATCTGTGGGCAGTGGTCCTGCTGGTCGACGGCTCGGAGCCGCTCGGTTTAGCCGTACCTCTAGCCGGCTGCGTTGAGCTCCTCGACGGCCTCCTGAGGGAGGCTGAAGCGCGTGGCCTCGATGGCGTCAGTGAGCTGGGCGACACTGCTGACGCCCACGATCGGGGTGATCGTCGGCTGCTGGGCGTTGAGAAGGGCTAGGACGACCTGGCTCGGCTTCATGGCAAGACGCTCCGACCACGTGCGCAGCGCTGTCAGCCGCTTGTCAGTCCCCGGGTGCCTGTATGCCTCAGGCAGCGGGCGTTCTGGGTGCTCGTAGGCGCCGGTCAGCAGCGGCGTGTAGGCCCACAGGTCCAGCCCGCAGCGCTCGGCGAGGTCCTTGCTCTCGCTGGTCATCATCCCGTGGGGGTGGTCCTCGCCCTCTACCGGGGTGTCCGGCCTCGGGTGGAGGTACGACTCCCGCAGCTGCAGGGCGCTGAAGCCGGCTGAGCCCCGCTGCTGGGCGTGCACGTTGGCTGCGGCGGCGTACCAGGCCGGGTGGTTGGACAGCCCGATGCGTGCGGTCAGCCCTTGGTCAACCAGGGCGCCGAAGGTCTCCGCGACATCCGCGACCGACTGCTCCCGGTCCTCCATATGGGCCCAGTACATGTCGACGCGTTCCGTCTGCAGGCGCTGCAGACTGTCCCGAATGGCCTGGTTGACGGTGCCCCTCCCCAGACCTTCCACGGCGGCCGGGAAGCCGTGGGGGCGGGTCGGCTCCGCACCGACCTTGGTGCTGATTTTCACCTGGTCGCGCACGCCGCGATCAGCGAGCCACTGGCCGATGACGGTCTCGCTCTGGCCCCCGAGGCCGGACTCGGCTCCCCAGAAGGCGTAGCAGTTCGCGGTGTCGATCCACTGGCCGCCCAGATTCAGGTAGGCGTCGAGGATTTCACGGGACTGGGTGGCAGGCAGGCGGGTTCCGAAGTGCATGGTGCCCAGCGCCATGCGGGGGTGTGCGTCAGTCATCGGGTTCCTCTCCTCCGTGTCATCAGGGTGAGCGGTGCGGGGTGTGCCAGCGACCGTAACCGAATCTGCACACACCGACAAGAACTTCAAAGGCGACACGAATACGCGTCGCCTTTGAAGAAAATGGTGATCTGTGGGCAGCGGCCGTGCCGGCGGCCTCAGCCCTGCGTGCTCGGAGAGGCGTCCTGCTGCTGGAGGACGCCCGAGGAGCCTGAGCCGCCCTTCTGGTTGCCATCACCCGAGCCGGAGCCCGACTGCTGGCCACCACTCGAGCCCGAGCCACTGGAGGCGTCCCCGTTGGGGGTAGTCCGGCCGGCTTCACCGGAACCTCCTCCCGGACCTCCCTGGCCGTTCTGCCTGTTCTGGCCTCCGGGGCCTCCCTGGCCACCCTGTCCGCCGGGGCCGCCTCCGGGCATCTGCCCACCGGGCCCGCCCTGACCACCGGGGCCTCCCCCGCCGGGACCTCCCTGGCCCCCTCCGGGCATGCCCTGACCGTTGCCGGCCCCCTGCTGCTGGGCCTGACCGTGCTGGGAGTGGGAGCTGAGGAGCTCGTTGGCCCCCCACCCAGCCTCGAAGGAGCCCGCCAGCAGCGCCACCCCGGCAGCGCCCACGACGGCGCGACGGCGGTACCAGGGCCCACGCGCCTTGGTCCGGGCCTTCTTGGCCGCCGCGGACGTGGAGGGCACGACGCCGATGGTCGCGGCGTTCTGAGCATCCGGGGACACCCACGCCCCGCCCAGCCGGGTGTCGGCAGTGCTGCTGCCAGCAGCCGAGTGAGCCGCCCCGGAGCCCTTGGCGGAGTCCGGCGTGACGTCCTTGGCAAGAGCCTCGGTCCTCACCGCCTCTGAGCCAGCGCTACCCGCAGCCGCCTTGAGGTCCTTGACGTCCGTGCGGCCGTCCGTATTGCCGGCACTGCCGGGGGCGCCTACGGCGCCCTGCGGCAGGTGCTGCGCTGCGGCGTCGGCGGATTCCCTGATGGGAAGGCTCTCCGTGGCCGCGTCACGCGAGGAGGAAGTGGCCTCGCCACCGGAGGAGAAGTGCTTGGTCATGGGTGTCCTTTCAGTCTGGTTCCCGGCCCGGCCGGGGCTGGAAGAGACGTTAGGAACCCGCGCTGTGCCCGGGGCAGGTCAAGCCTGTGGACCACCTATGTGCGACGACGCCGCTCCCCTACTGATCCCTGGCCACCAGGGTGTTGGAGGCCTGGGCCCACGGCCGCACCACCATGGAGTCGATGTTGACGTGAGCGGGCAGCTCCAGCGTCCAGACAATGCAGGCGGCGACGTCGTCGGCGCTCAGCGGCTCGGCAACACCGGCATAGACCTTCGCGGCGGCCTCGGCGTCCCCGTGGAGACGGTTGAGGGAGAACTCCTCGGTGGCCACCATGCCGGGGGCGATCTCAATGACGCGCACCGGCTCCCCCACCAGCTCCAGGCGCAGCGTGTTGGCGATGATCCGCTCGGCGTGCTTGGCCGCCACGTATCCGCCCCCACCGGGGTAGGTGTCGTGGGCCGCCGTGGAGGTGAGGAAGACCAGGTCCCCGCCCCGCTCCCGAAGCCCGGGCAGGAAGGCCTGGCTCACGCGCAGGGCGGCGAGCGCGTTGCGCTCATACATGGTGGCCCACTCCTGGGCGCTGCCCTCGGCGACCGGGTCGACCCCCAGCGCGCCACCGGCATTGTTGACGACGGCGTCGACAGCTCCGCCGGCCAGCACCTCACCGGCCAGGCGCTCGACGTCGTCGGGCTCCTGGAGGTCGGCGGCCACCCATGTGCAGCCGGTCTCGGCGGCCAGCGCCTCAAGACGCTCCACCCGCCGGGCGGTGGCAACGACCTCCCACCCGTGGGAGCGCAGGAGTCGAACGGTGGCGGCACCGATACCGGTGGAGGCACCTGTGACGAGGGCACGGCGGGCAGGCACGGAGACGGCGGCGTCGACGGTGACGTTCTTTCGGTTCTCGCTCATCGGTCCACGATACGTCCCCGTCACGCTCGCCTGGCACAATCGGCCTCGATTCGCACGGGTTCACCCAGGCCCGCTCTCGAAGCCCCGCACAGTCGGCCCCCATCGGAAGGCCCCCTATGAACGCCATCATCCTCGCCGTCCTGGTCATGCTCATCCTGGCGATGCTGCGCGTCCATGTGGTCCTGTCCCTGTTCGTCGGCGCGCTCGCGGGCGGGCTGAGCGCCGGCCTGGGCATCAGCCGCACCATGGTCGCCTTCCAGGACGGGCTGGCCGCCGGGGCCAAGATCGCCCTGTCCTACGCGCTGCTGGGGGCCTTCGCCATGGCGGTGGCGCACTCTGGTCTGCCCCAGCTGCTGGCGAACTGGCTCATCGGCCGCATTGAGAACAAGGACGAGTCCGCCTCCCGCAGGGCCGTGCGCACCACCACCATGCTGGTGCTGGGCGGACTCACGGCCATGGCTGTCATGAGTCAGAACCTCATCCCGGTTCACATCGCCTTCATCCCGCTGGTGGTCCCTCCGCTGCTCATCGTCATGAGCCGTCTGCAGCTGGACCGTCGCGCCGTGGCCTGCGCCATCACCTTCGGTCTGGTGACCACCTACATGTTCCTGCCCCTGGGCTTCGGGCGGGTCTTCCTCCATGACATCCTCTACGCCAACATCGAGGAGGCGGGCCTGGACGTCTCCCACATCCCGGCCACCCAGGCCATGGGGATCCCGGCGCTGGGCATGCTCGCGGGGCTGCTCATCGCCGTGTTCGTCACCTACCGCAAGCCCCGCGTCTACCGGATCGACACTGGTGGCAACGCCGGCTCGGGCGATGAGGTCTCCGGTCCGGTCGAGGTCAAGCCTGTCAAGGTCGTCGTGGCACTGATCGCTGTTCTCGCCTGTTTCGTGGTCCAGACGATCCTGACCTGGACGGGATCCAAGGCCGACCCGCTCCTGGTCGGGGCCCTGATCGGTCTGCTGCTGTTCATGGCCACCCGGGTCGTCACCATCGCTGAGGCCGACGACGTCTTCACCGGCGGCATGCGGATGATGGCCCTCATCGGGCTCATCATGATTACGGCGCAGGGCTTCGCCGCCGTTTTGAAGGAGACCAAGCAGATCGAGCCGCTGGTGAAGTCGGCGACCTCCTTGTTCGCGGGCTCCAAGCCCGCCGCCGCCTTCGTCATGCTGCTCGTGGGCCTCATCGTGACCATGGGCATCGGCTCATCCTTCTCCACCCTGCCGATCATCTCGGCGATCTACGTGCCGCTGTGCGTCTCCCTGGGCTTCTCGCCGGTCGCCACGGTCTCCCTCATCGGGACCGCCGGAGCCCTGGGGGACGCCGGCTCACCGGCGTCGGACTCCACGCTGGGGCCCACGGCCGGGCTCAACGCCGACGGGCAGCACGACCACATGCGCGACTCGGTCATCCCGACCTTCCTGCACTTCAACATCCCCCTGCTCATTGCCGGGTGGATCGCCGCACTGGTGCTCTGAAGGCCGACCGGCGCCCCGGAAGTCGCACTGCCCAGCGCGCCGCCGCGGTACGGTGATGGCCTCATGTCGCTCACGAGCAGGAGGCCTTCATGCGTATCGGATTCATCGGCGCCGGCAACATGGTCAGCGCCATTGTGCGAGGGGCCGTGGCCGCGGGAACACCGGCCGGGCACCTGCTCCTGACCAGCAAACACGGCTCCGCCGAGCGCCTGGCCGGGCAGGTCGGGGCCGTCCATGTGCCCGACGCCGCCGAGCTGGTTTCACGCAGCGACGTCCTCATCGTGGGCCTCAAGCCCTACGTCATCCCCGATGTCCTGCCCCGTCTGTCGGAGGCCATCGCCGCCAGCCGGCCCCTGGTGGTCTCCATCGCGGCCGGTGTGCCCCTGGAGCGCCTGGAGTCGATGCTGCCGAGCGGTACCCGGGTGGTGCGCACCATGCCGAACATGGCCGCCTCCGTGGGCGAGTCGATGACGGCACTGGCCCCCGGCAGCAGTGCGAGCGCCGAGGACCTGGAGACAGTGCGCACCCTCATGGAGACCATCGGTCGCACCGTGGTCCTGGAGGAAAAGGACTTCTCCTCCTTCATCGGTCTGGCGGGCTCCTCCCCCGCCTTGGTGTGCGCCTTCATCGACGCCCTGGCTCGCGCCGGCGTCATGGGCGGCATCCCCAAGGCCCAGGCCGTCCAGATCGTCGCGCAGGCGGTGCTGGGGACCGCCCGCACCGTGCAGACCGAGGCTCAGCGCACCGCCGAGGGAGGCCACGGCCGCACCCCGGCCGACCTCATTGACGCGGTCTGCTCCCCCGGAGGGACAACAGTGGCGGGCATGGTGGCCCTGGAGCGGGCCGGTTTCTCCGATGCCGTCGTGCGCGCCTTCGAGGCCATCGCCGAGAGGGACCGCGAACTGGGCGCCTGATCGCAGCCCCAGGCCCTAGGTCCCATATCCCGCCTACCCGCTGCCGCACACGCCAACACCGGTGCCGTGTGCGGCAGCGCGATCTTTTCCGCGTCCTGGCGGGTTGAAGTGCATCCCCAACACCCCTGCCGTGACTCGAAGCACAGATCATTCCTGCTTGTCGCCAGGTAAAAGCATGGTTAATGTTTCGGCCATGACCTTCTCTCACGCAGCGCTCTTCAGCGGGACCTATCCCGCTGACATTCTGCGTGCCCATGCGGTCATGTGTTGTCGGGCCTGTCCGCGCCTGACACCACGGGGACTTCACCCCCGCAACGAGGTATCCGGCGCAATGAAGCGTCCGGAAGGCCCCGTTGAGACGGCTGACGCCAACCGAACGGCCCTGCAGGCTCTCCACGCAGCAGCACACCAGGCCGCCCCCGGACGCTCCTCATACGCCAATGACACGCCACCGTCATGGAGGAGCAATGACCACCACCGTCACGCCACCCGCCCGCACCCTGCGCCCACCGCGCAAGGCCCGTTCCAACGGCCAGTGGGCCCTCGACGGGCGCAAGCCGCTCAATGACAACGAGGCCTTCAAGCAGGACGGGGACCCGCTGGCGGTGCGCGACCGGATCGTGAACATCTACGGTCCCGGCGGCTACGAGAGCATCGCACCCGATGACCTCAACGGCCGTTTCCGCTGGTGGGGTCTGTACACCCAGCGCAAGCAGGGGATCGACGGCGGCCGCACCGCCCAGCTGGACGCCTCCGAGCTCTCCGACCGCTACTTCATGCAGCGGGTGCGCCTGGACGGTGGGAGCCTGAGCCGCGAGCAGCTGCGGGTGCTCGGCTCGGTCTCCAACGACTTCGCCCGCGGCACCGCCGACATCACCGACCGGCAGAACATTCAGCTCCACTGGGTGGAGATCGACAATGTCCCAGAGCTGTGGCAGCGACTGGAGTCGGTGGGGCTGACCACGGTCGAGGGCTGCGGGGACACGCCTCGGGGGTTCCTGGTCTCCCCGGTGGCCGGCATCGCCAAGGACGAGGTCATCGATCCGACCCCGCTGGCCCGTGCCATCAAGGACACCTACCTGGGTGACCCCGAGCTGGCCAATCTGCCCCGCAAGTTCAAGACGGCCATCACCGGCTCCCCCAGCCTCGACATCCTCCACGAGATCAACGACGTCTCCTTCGTGGGCGTCAACCACCCCGAGCTCGGTCCCGGCTACGACCTGTGGGTGGCCGGCGCCCTGTCGACCGCCCCGCGCCTGGGCCAGCGGCTGGGGGCCTTCGTCACCCCTGAGGACGCCCTCGACGTCTGGTACGGCGTCATCCGCATCTTCCGCGACTACGGCTACCGCCGCCTGCGCAACAAGGCACGGCTGAAGTTCCTCATGGCCGAGTGGGGGCCGGAGAAGTTCCGCCAGGTCCTCCAGGACGACTACCTGGGGCGCGCCCTGCCTGACGGCCCGGCCCCTGAGGAGCCGAGCGGGGACTCCGACCACATCGGCGTCCACGAGCAGAAGGACGGCCGCTTCTGGGTGGGGGCCAAGCCGCCCGTCGGCCGGTTGAGCGGGGACGTCCTGCTGGGTCTGGCCGACCTGGCCGAGCGGGTCGGCTCCAACCGGGTGCGCACCACCCCGCTGCAGAACCTGCTGCTCCTGGACGTGCCCGCCGAGAAGGTCGACGACGCCGTCGCCGGCCTGCGCGAGCTGGGGCTCGATCCCGATCCGGGCGCCTTCACCCGCTCGACCCTGGCCTGCACTGGGCTGGAGTTCTGCAAGTTCGCGATCGTGGAGACCAAGAAGCTGGCGGCGCGCGTCTCGGCCGAGCTCGACGCGCGCCTGGCCGACACCGACCTGGAGCGGCGCATCACCCTGACCGTCAACGGCTGCCCGAACTCCTGCGCCCGCATTCAGATCGCGGACATCGGCCTCAAGGGCCAGATCATCACGGTCGACGGCGAGCAGATGCCCGGCTTCCAGGTGCACCTGGGCGGCGGCCTGGCCGCCGACGGACGCGCCGAGGCCGGCCTGGGCCGCACAGTGAGGGGTCTGAAGGTCCCCGCCTCCGGCCTGGTCGACTACGTCGAGCGCCTGGTGCGCCGCTACCTGGACCAGCGCCTCCCTGAGGAGAGCTTCGCCCAGTGGGCGCACCGAGCCGATGAGGAGGCCCTGCAGTGAGCGCCGCAACCACTGACCACGCCCAGGCATCCCTGAACGTGGCGCACCGTGCTCCTGCCGCCTCGAGGTCACGGGGAACAGGCCCGGCCCCGCTGCGGTCCACCGAGGAGCTGCGCACCCTGGCCGAGGCCGGTGCGCGCGAGCTCGGTGACGATGCCCCGGCCCTCGACGTCGCCCAGTGGGCGGCCCAGAACTTCCCCGACACGCTGGCCGTGGCCTGCTCCATGGCCGACGCCGTCCTGCCGCACGTGGTCTCCCGGGTCCTGCCCGGCGTCGACGTCCTCTTCCTGGACACCGGTTACCACTTCACCGAGACCGTGGGTACCCGCGACGCCGTGGCCGCCACCATGGACGTCACCGTCGTCGACGTGACTCCTGAGCTGAGCCTGGCCGAGCAGGACGAGCGCTACGGGCCGGATCTGTGGTCGCGGGACCCGGCCGCCTGCTGCCGTCTGCGCAAGGTCGAGCCGCTGGCGAGGGCCCTGAGCGGCTACGAGGCCTGGGCCACCGGGGTGCGCCGCGAGGACGCCCCCACCCGCACCCACACACCGTTGATCGGATGGGACGCCACCCACGAGATCGTCAAGATCAATCCCCTGGCCGCCTGGAGCATGGAGGAGCTGACCGGCTACGCCGACCAGCACGGCGTGCTCATCAACCCCCTCCTGTACGACGGCTACCCCTCGATCGGCTGCGCCCCGTGCACGGCGCGAGTCAAGCCCGGAGACGACCCCCGTTCCGGCCGCTGGGCCGGATTCACCAAGACAGAATGCGGAATCCACCTATGAGCATCACCCTGACCCACACCCGTCCGGCCCCAGCCCCCTCCTCCGCCCCCCATCAGACGCCGGAGCTCGAACCGGCCGGCCTGGCCGACCTCTCCCAGGCCCCCGCCACCACTGAGGCCCTGGACATCCTTGACGTCCTGGAGGCCGAGGCCATCCTCGTCATCCGGGAGATCGCCGCCGAGTGCCGCCGCCCCGTGCTGCTGTTCTCCGGGGGCAAGGACTCCGTGGTCATGCTGCACCTGGCCCGCAAGGCCTTCTGGCCCGCTCCGATCCCCTTCCCCGTCCTGCACGTGGACACCGGCCACAACTTCCCCGAGTTGCTGGCCTACCGCGACCGGACGGTCGAGGAGCTCGGTCTGCGGCTCGTGGTGGCCCGCGTTCAGGACTACATCGACGACGGCCGTCTGCGCGAGCGCACCGACGGCACCCGCAACCCGCTCCAGACCATCCCGCTTCTCGACGCCATCGAGGAGGGCGGCTTCGACGGCGTCTTCGGCGGCGGGCGCCGCGACGAGGAGAAGGCCCGGGCCAAGGAGCGCATCGTCTCCCTGCGCGACGAGTTCGGCCAGTGGGACCCGCGCAACCAGCGCCCCGAGCTGTGGAACCTGCTCAACCCCCGCCACCGCCCCGGTGAGCACGTGCGGGTCTTCCCCTTGAGCAACTGGACCGAGCTGGACGTGTGGCGCTACATCGAGCGCGAGGACATCGCCCTGCCCGGCCTCTACTACGCCCATGAGCGCGAGGTCTTCCTGCGTGACGGGATGTGGCTGGCGGCCGGCGGCGTCAACCGGCTGCGCGACGGCGAGCAGGTGGTCACTCGCACCGTGCGCTACCGCACTGTGGGCGACATGTCCTGCACCGGCGCCGTCGAGTCCACCGCCGCCACCAACCACGACATCGTCCTGGAGGTCGCCGCCTCCACCCTGACCGAGCGGGGAGCCACCCGCGCCGATGACCGCCTGAGCGAGGCGGCCATGGAGGACCGCAAGAAGGAGGGCTACTTCTGATGAGCACCCCCACCCTCACCGACATCCCCGCCGAGGCCGAGGCTCGCGCCGCCGCCACCGGCTCACTGCTGCGGCTGGCCACGGCCGGCAGCGTCGACGACGGCAAGTCCACGCTCGTGGGCCGCCTGCTCTTCGACTCCAAGTCCGTGCTGCGCGACCAGCTGGCCGCCGTCGAGCAGGTCAGCCTGGATCGGGGCCTGACCAGCGCCGACCTCGCGCTGCTGACCGACGGTCTGCGGGCCGAGCGGGAGCAGGGCATCACGATCGACGTCGCCTACCGCTACTTCGCCACCCCGCAGCGCTCCTTCATCCTGGCCGACTGCCCCGGGCACGTGCAGTACACCCGCAACACGGTCACCGGCTGCTCCACGGCCGACGTCGTCGTGCTGCTGGTGGACGCCCGCAACGGGGTCCTGGAGCAGACGCGCCGCCACCTGGCGGTCGCCGCCCTCCTGCGGGTCCCGCACGTCATCGTCGCGGTCAACAAGATCGACCTGGTGGACTTCTCCGCCGAGGTCTACGCGGCCATCGAGGCCGATATCCGCGCCGTGGCAGCCGAGCTGGGCGTGGCCGAGATCCATGTCCTGCCGACCTCCGCGCTCCTGGGGGACAACGTCGTCGAGGCCTCGACCAGCACGCCCTTCTACGAGGGGCCGACCCTGTTGGGGCTTCTGGAGTCCCTGCCCACTGCTCGCGAGGAGGGCGCCTTCCGCCTCCCGGTCCAGCTGGTCATCCGCCCCCAGGGGGCGGCGCCGAGGCCCGAGCTGCGCGACTACCGGGGCTACGCCGGGCGGATCGCCTCGGGCACGGTACGCGTCGGCGACCCCGTGGTGGTACTGCCCTCGGGCAGGCACTCACGCGTGGCCGGAATCGACCTGGGCGAGCGCAGCCTGGAGGACGCCGTTGAGGGCCAGTCGGTGACAGTTCGCCTGACCGACGATATCGACGTCGCCCGCGGTGACACTCTGGCCGCGGCGGGGGACGCGCCCCAGGTGCTCACCGAGGTCGACGCCCGCGTGTCCTGGCTGAGCGAGGAGCCCCTGCGCCCCCGGGCGCGAGTGCTGCTCAAGCACGGCGCCCAGACGGTCCAGGCGATCGTGCGCGCCATTGAGGGGCGCCTCGACCTGGATGACTTGACCACGGTGCCCGCTGACCGCCTGGAGCTCAACGACATCGGCCTGGTGCGGCTGCGTCTGGCCTCGCCGGTGCCCTTGGCCGACTACTCGGTCTCCCGCTCCGACGGCGCCTTCCTCCTCATCGACGCCCACGAGGGCGGCACACTCGGGGCGGGCATGGTGCAGCTGGCAGGCGCAGGGCGCGCAGAACCGGCTGCAGCCGCCGCCTCAGGCAGGGGCTGAGGCATGACCCACGACGTCTCTCCCCATGGACCCGACGGTTCCGCTGACTCCGCGGGTTCCGCGGATGGCTGGGTGGCCCTGGTGGGCGGCGGCCCGGGCAGCAGCGGCCTCATCACCGCCCGCGGCCTGGAGCTGTTGGGCCGGGCGGACGTGGTCGTCGTCGACGCGCTGGCGCCCCGGGACCTCCTGGAGGACCTTGACCCCGGCACGGAGGTCATCGACGCCTCCAAGCGGCGCGGCCGGCACGTCATGAGCCAGGAGGAGATCGACGCGCTCCTGGTCGACCTGGCCCGCAGCGGCAAGAGGGTGGTCCGTCTCAAGGGCGGCGACCCCTACGTGCTCGGGCGCGGCGGGGAGGAGGCGGCCGCCTGCCGCCGGGCCGGTGTCGCCGTCGAGGTCGTCCCGGGGATCACCAGCGCCATCGCGGTGCCCGCGGCGGCGGGGATCCCTGTCACCCACCGGGGGCTGTCTCGCGGCTTCTCGGTCATCACGGCTCATGCGGATCTGGGGGTGCTCCCCCAGCGCCGCGACCACACCCTCATCCTGCTCATGGGGGTCTCCCGGCTGCGGGACTCGGTCGCCTCCCTGCTGGAGGCCGGCAGCGATCCGGCCACTCCGGCGGCGATCATCGAGCGCGGCTACCACCCCGACCAGCGTGTGACCACCACCGAGCTGCGATGTCTGGCCGACGTCGCCGCCCGGTACGGCGTGACCGCCCCCGCGGTCATCGTCATCGGCGACGTCGTCACCCTGAGCCCGTACTGGGCTGACCGAGTCGTCGAGGAGGCCCGGCCGGCGAACCCCGCCGCCTGAGTCCTCTTCGGCGCATGCAGACTGAATGTCCCGGAGTCACTGATGCGCAAGCTTGTTCTTCTCGCCCTCGTCGGCCTGGCCGCCCAGCTGGTCGACGGCTCGCTGGGGATGGGGTACGGCATGACCTCCTCCTCCCTGCTGCTTCTGGCCGGGCTGAGCCCGGCGCTGGCCTCGGCCTCCGTGCACCTGGCCGAGATCGGCACGACGCTGGCCTCGGGGGCCTCCCACTGGAGGCTGGGCAACACCGATCCTCGCCTGGTGGTCCGGCTGGGGCTGCCCGGTGCGGTGGGGGCCTTCGGCGGAGCCGCGGTTCTGTCTCACCTGTCGACCCGCGCGGCGACCCCGGTGACGGCGAGCCTGCTGATCCTGCTGGGGACCTATGTCCTGGGGCGCTTCGCCCTGCGCCCGCCCAGCGGATCCGGTAGCCGGCGCTCGCCGCACGGTAGGCGGCTCCTGGTTCCCCTGGGACTGGTGGGCGGTTTCGTTGACGCCACCGGTGGTGGCGGCTGGGGGCCGGTGGTGACGACGACGCTGCTCACGGGTGGTCGCACAGCGCCGCGCACCGTGGTCGGCTCGGTGGGGGCCTCGGAGTTCCTGGTGACGGTGGCGGCCTCGGCCGGTTTCCTCACCGGGCTGGGCACCGCGGGCATCAGCCTCGGAATCGTCCTGACCCTGCTGGCCGGCGGGCTCGTGGCCGCACCGATCTCCGCCTGGCTGGTCTCCCGCCTGCCCGGAGCGGTGCTGGGTACCGCCGTCGGCGGGCTGATCCTGGCCACGAACCTGCGGGTGCTACTGTCCTGGGCCGAGGCCTCGGCTCGAACCGGGGTCATGTTGTACGGCACGCTCGGGGTGATCTGGGCGGTCTTCCTGGCCCTGGCGGTCCGCAAGGCGCGCGCCGCTGCCACAGGGATTCGGGAGGAGACCGAGCAGGTGCTTGAGGAGGTCCACGCCGATCCTCCACGCGGCCACGAGCCTGAGACTGCTGTCCTGGAGGAGGCGATCGCCGCCGGCGGCCCCGTCACCCCGAGGCCGGTCGAGCCGGCTCATCCTCGCAAGCGCTCGGTTCTGGCGGTGGAGCCGGTATGAGCACTCGTCCTCTGGTGCTACTGGCCCACGGCTCGCGCCGGCCCGGGCCGTCCTCACTCCTGTCGCGTACCGCTGAGCGCGTCAGCACGATTCTGCCGGGGGTGGAGGTGCGCACCGGCTACGTCGAGCTTCAGCCCCCGGACCCGGCCACGGCCCTGGAGGGGCTGGAGGATCCGGTGGTGCTGCCCTTCTTCCTGGCCCGCGGCTATCACGTTGTCCATGACGTACCGGCCGCGGTGGAACGGCACGGATCGGGGACGGTCGCCGGGCACCTGGGGGTCGAAGTGCACTTGGTGGAGGCCGTCGCGCAGCGTCTCCACGAGGTGTCCGCGCCCCTGGGCGGGATCGCAGGCCTCGACCACATCATCCTGGGCGCGGCCGGGTCGCGCCACGCGGCGGCTCTGGAGGAGGTTGAGACCATCACTCGCCTGCTCGAAGCGCGCCTGGGGCGCGAGGTGACACCCGCCTACCTCTCGGCTGCGCGCCCCAGCGTCCGTGACGCGGTGAGCACGGCCCGGGCCCGAGGTGCCAGGCGGGTGGGAGTGGCCACCTACCTGCTGGCCGAGGGACGTTTCCACCGGGCCCTGCACTCCACGGGCGCCGACGTCGTGGCCGCGCCCATCGGCGACCACCCGGCGCTCGCCGAGCTGGTGGCCCTCCGCTACCGGGAACAGGTCGCCTGACCGCGAGGCCCTCTCCCTCAACCGAGAAGAACACCGTTCACGCACGGCAGCCGTGTTTGCCTTACCCCTACGCGAAACATGCCGCTCTCGGCGGAGGAGGAATGTCAGTCACTGCCATCCTCAAGGAGCCGCTCGGACAGGCGCTGAATGATGGGTTCGACCTCCTGCGAGGTGGTGGCTGCGGCGCTCACGCGGCCGAAGATGCCCACAGCCAGAAGTCCGAAAGCCGTCTCCTCATCCTGCTGGTTCGGCTCACGGCGTCCATGGGAACGGGCCACCATGAGTGAGGTCTCTCTCAGCCAGCGGCGCCAGCTGCCGGCCAGCCGATCCCGAGAGTCCTCATGACGAATCGCGTAGAGCCAGGTCTCCAGGTGCAGGACAACATCCTCCATGGGAAGCTCCTGGAGCTGCTCGCCCCACTGGTCGGGGCTCGCCATCTCCCGAGTGGCCTCATCCGAGCTCTCCTCACCACAGGTGACGACCTCCAGGAACAGAGCCTCCTTGGAGGGGAAAGAGGAGTAGAAGGCGCCCTTGGTGAATCCAGCCGCCGAGGCGATGTCACTGACCGACGCCCCCTCGTAGCCCTTGGCAGCGAACACCTCCCTGGCAGCAGCAAGGATCCGCGCCCTGGTCTCCTCGCTCCGACGGCGCCCACCGCCCCGACCCGGGGCAGCGCCGCTGACTGCAGTGGAGGCTGAGGCCAGCTTCCGGGAGGCGAACTCCAGGGAGGCCGCTACCGCACTCTCACTGCTCCGGCGCGCTCCCTGACCGGCCGCCCCCACTGCACGGGAGAAGGCGGTGATCGCCTCATTGAGGGCGCGAGTCGCCTCCCTGATGTCATCAGAGGCGGAGGCCCCGGAGTCATCACTGTCACTGTTCGGCCCGCGGGCGGAGCTCCTGGCGGTCATGCCCCCACTGTAGAGGAGGCCCCTCAGAAAGGGGTTCACGGCACTTCCCCCTCCACGTTCGTCACTCCCTCCACCGGTCTCCAACCATGCGGTATTCCGGCCAGTTCAGGGCCGCCTTCCCAGTGCCCATGACGCTCCGGCGACGGCCACCAGGCACCATCCGCCCAGGAGGCCCCAGGAACGGGCGGGCATGGTGGCGTCGTGCGAGAACAGTCCCGCACGCACCACCTGAGCCATGGGCTCGAAGGGCAGCCAGCGGTGGATCTCCTGGGCCCAGTCGGGGAGCCTGTCGGCGGGGAAGCTGACGGGCGAGAACAGCATGATGCTGAAGGCGAGTACCTGGGAGAGGATCTGAGCCAGGGCCGGAGCCAGGAGCGTGGCGATGGCGTATCCGATGCAGGCCGCTGTCAGGGCGACCAGCACGGCGCCGGGCACCAGCCACCACTGCGGGGCGAGGTCGACGTCGAAGCGGGCGTTGGCGACGATGACGCCCACAACCAGACCGGGCAGTGCGAGAGTGGTCCAGATCGCGAGGTCTGCCAGGAGGAAGGCGATCCGGGGGACGGGCAGGGTGCGCATCCAGTCCAGGCTGCCCTCAGTGCGGGACTGGGAGACCCACTGGGGCGTCATGATGAGTCCCAGCGAGATGAGCGCGATCGCCGGGCCGCCGCCGGCCAGGTAGAGACTCGCCTCGCGGTCTGGGTGTCCCGCGATGAGCCCGTATCCCAGGACCATGGAGACGGACAGCAGCGTCTGGACGATGATGAACAGGGGCAGCATGGGGAGGCTGCGTCGGAACTGCCACTGGATGAGCAGGCCGAGCTGGTATCGGAGCGGAGTCGCCCGAGACACCTCCCCGAGGCCGGTGCCACTGGCCTGGTCCGGATCAGCCGTCGTACTGGTTGGAGTAGACATCATGTTCTCCTTCATTTCCTGATTCTCTGGGGACGGGAGTCGCACCGCGCTCTCGCACCAGCGCGGGGGCGACGCGAATCATCGGGACGGTTCGGACCCCTCGCGGATTCACACAGTTCAGGCAGCATGACGGCTCGCCTCCTCGCCGGTACTCCCAGTCAGGTCCACGTAGACGTCCTCCAGTGAGATCGGTGCCAGCTCGTAGCGCTCGATCACTCCGTCCTTGAGGGCATGAGCGGCCCACTCCACGGCCTGGGTCGTACAGTCAGAGTCCACCGCCACGGATGCTCGCACGGCGTCGTGCTGCGTCAGGCTCATTCCAGCGAGCGGCTCGATCCGCTGGCCGGGGACCCGGCTGATCTCCAGGACGAAGGAGGATCCGTGGCCGGCCACGAGTGCCGCAGGGGTTCCCTCGGCGATGACGTGGCCGTGGTCCAGGATGGTGAGCCGGTCGACCGCCCGCTCGGCCTCCCGTACGTTGTGGGTCACCAGGAGGACCGCCGCGCCGGCCTCGGCCAGAAGACGGATCTGGTCCCACAGCAGGCGCCGGCGCACCGGGTCGACGTCGTTGGTGGGCTCATCGAGGATGACCAGGCGCCCGGGGACGACGGCGCACATGGCGAAGGCAGTCAGGCGGGCAACACCGCCGGAGATCTTCTGCGCGGGAGTCCTCGCCCACTCCCCCAGGTCGAGAGCCTCGATGAGCTCCTCGGCACGTCTGCGTGTCTGACGCGGGCGCCCTCCTCGCATGCGCCCCACGAGGTTGATCGCTGTCAGGGGCGTCAGTCCCGTGATGGGGACGTTGGCCTGCGCCTGGACGTTGGTGAGGCGGCGGGCGAGAGCGGGGTTGGCGACGGCGTCAACCCCGTCGAGCCTGATGCTCCCGGAGGTCGGGCGCAAGAGCCCCACCACCTGGTTGACCAGCGTGGTCTTGCCCGCGCCGTTGTGGCCGAGGAGCCCGACCACCTCGCCAGCACCCACCCGCATGGTGACACCGGCGTTGGCCCTCACCGCGTGAGACCCGCTTCCGAAGTGCTTGTGAAGGTCCTCAATGGCGAGTACGTCGGCCATGAAGCCCCCTTCCTTTCGTTCAACTACCTGGATCCGAGCACTCGATCGATCACAAGACCGATCCGTACCGGTTGGTATTAACCATACCACTCAGTATTGCCAGAAGGTTTCATGGCGCTTTATGGGTTCTCATAACAACAGAAACGCTGTTCCATACCAGACGGTATGGAACAGCGCCTGCCCACCATGTCGTCTAACCTGAAGCGGCCCCGCGTCACCCCTGACGGATGTGCCAGCGCGAGGAGGCCGTGGAGGCCTCGATGAACTCGCGGAAGGGGCCGGGGACGGCAGCCAGCTCCTGGGGCGTACCGCGCTGGGCCACGCGGGCGCCGGCCCGGGTGGGCTCGAGGAAGACGACCTCGTCGGCCTGGCGGACGGTGGACAGGCGGTGCGCCACCACGATGACGGTGCGCCCCTCGGAGAGCTCGCGCACCACCTCGGTGATGGCGGACTCGTTCTCCCCGTCCAGGGCCGAGGTGATCTCGTCGAGCAGCAGGATGGGGGCGTCCTTGACGAAGGCCCGGGCGATGGCGACGCGCTGGCGCTCCCCGCCGGACAGGCTCAGCCCACCGGGACCGACCTGCGTGTCCCACCCGTGCGGCAGCGCCTTGATGACGCGGTCCAGGCGGGCGCGCCGGGCGGCCTCGGCCAGCTCGGCGTCGGTGGCCTCGGGCCGGGCGATGCGCAGGTTCTCCCGGATGGTGGTGTCGAACAGGTAAACGTCCTGGAAGACCATGGAGGTCATGCCCATGATCGTCGAGGCGCGCATGGAGCGGACCGGTGCGCCGCCAATGGTGACGGTCCCGTCGTCGACGTCCCAGAACCGGGCGGCCATGCGCAGGATCGTGGACTTGCCCGCTCCTGAGGGCCCCACCAGGGCGGTCACTCTCCCCTGCGGTGCGCTCAAGGAGACGCCCACCAGGACGGGGCGGCCGGCGTCGTAGGAGAAGGAGACGTCGTTCAGGGCGATCGTGGTCCCCCGGGGCTCGATCTCCTGACCGGGCTCGGGGTCGGACAGGGGACGCGCGTCGAGAATGTCCCCCACGGCCCGTAGGGCGACCTTCGCGTTGTCGGCCTCGGATCCGTACATGGCGGCCTTGGTCAGTGGCAGGAGCGTGCGCGCGGTGACGGCCATGATCGCCAGGTATGCGACGACGTCGAGCCGGTGCCCACTCACCCGTGCCAGCCCCACCGCCATGACCAGGGCGAAGGCGACGTTGACGATGAGGTTGAAGTACTGCCCGGGCCTGCCCTTGACCCGTAGGCCGTCCAGGGTGGAGGCGGAGTCGGCCTCCAGGGCGGTTTGCACCGGCGCCCAGCCCGTCTTGGTGACACCGGTGGCGCGCAGCACGGGCTGGAGTCGGGCGAACTCCACGAGGCGTCCGGCCGCGGCGCTCGAGGTGCGGTCCTCCATCTCGTTGGCGCGAGTGGTCGCGGCGCCCATGAGCCGCCACGTCAGGACCAGCGGGACGATGGCTGCGGCCATGATGAGCGCCAGGGGCCATTCGACGATGGCGGTGACCCCGAGCATGACCAGCGGGACGATGAAGGCGTTGCACAGGTTGGGGATCACCATGGAGGCCAGGTGGGAGAGGGTGTTGACCTCCTTGGAGGTGGCGTTGACGACGGCGGCCTCCCGCTCTGCGCTGAACCAGCCCAGCGGCAGGGTCAGGACGTGATCGGCGACGCGGTCGATCATGGTGTCGCAGACCTCGAAGACACTGACCCGGTAGGAGCGGTGCATGGCGATGGTGTCGACGAGCGCGGCGCTGACTGCCATGACCACGACGGCGATCAGCCAGGCGGTCAGGAACTGCGAGCGGGAGTAGAGGGCGCGCAGGAAGGGGATCATGAGGGCCAGGGTGAGGCCCTGGAGGACGGCGGAGGCTACGAACCAGGCGATGATGGTGCGCATCTCGGCGGCGTTGACGACTCGCGTCAGCAGCTTCCACATGGCTACTTCTCCTCCTGCCCGGCGGATTCGGCTCTCAGCCGGTCGATCTGGGCGGTCAGTGCGGCGGCGTCGGTCTCCTCGCTCAGGTCCTGGCTGCGCCACATGGCGGCATAGCGGCCGCCGGCGGCCAGCAGCTCCTCGTGCGTGCCGCGCTCGGTGATGCGTCCGGCGTCGACGACGAGGATCTGATCGGCGTCGCGGATCGTGGACAGGCGGTGGGCGATGATGATGACGGTCCGCCCGGCGGCGAGCCGGGACAGGGCCTGGTGGATGTCGCGCTCGGAGGCCGGGTCGGCCTGGGCGGTGGCCTCGTCCAGGACGAGGATGGGGGCGTCCTGGAGGTAGGCGCGCGCCAGGGTGACGCGCTGGCGCTCCCCTCCGGAGAGGAACCCGCCTTCCTCACCCAGGATCGTGTCGTAGCCATGGGGCAGACGTGCGATGCGCTCGTGGATGCAGGCCGCGCGGGCAGCTGCCTCAACCTGTTCCCGGGTGGCGTCGGGGCGTCCCAGGGCGATGTTGTCGTGGACGGACTCGTGGGCCAGGGCCACGTCCTGCAGCACGACCGCCACGCGCGAGAGCAGCCAGGGGAAAGTCGCCTCGCGCACGTCGACGCCGCTGATGCGAACGGCTCCGTCGTCGACGTCGTAGAAGCGGGCGATGAGGCGGGCCAGGGTCGACTTGCCCCCGCCGGAGGGGCCGACGAGCGCTGTCACGGTTCCGGGCTCGGCGGTGAAGGAGGCGCCGTGGAGGACCGGGGAGCCGGCCTCGTAGGAGAAGGTGACGTCCTCGACGTCGACGCGCCCGGGCGCAAGTCCCTCGCCCTCGTCATGGGTTCCCTCGGGCATCGGTGGCAGGGAGAGCAGGTCGGCGGTGGCCTGGGCGGCCATCCTGGACTCGTACATGTGCTGCATGAGGCCGATGAGGGTCATGAGTCCCTCCGGCAGCCCGAGGGCCACCAGGAAGAACGGCAGGGTGGCCGACAGGGGCGTCCAGCCCTGGGAGGTGAACAGGACGGCCAGGAGCGCGACCGTGGCGAAGACCGTGGAGGGACGCAGGACGGCGGTCATGGCGCTGATGGCCTTCCCGGACCTGCTCACCCACTCGTAGGACAGGCTGGAGAACTCGGTGCGCGCCTGGCTGAAGCGGGTGCGGGAGGCGTCGGTGGCTTGGAAGCCCTTGATCTCCTTGATGCCCTCGAGCATCTCGACGGTCGCGGCGGCCAGCGCGGTCTGAGCGGCGCCGAAGCGCTCGGTGATGCCCGACAGGCCGGACATGGTCAGGAGCATCGCTCCCAGAGCGAGGACCCACAGCCCCACCAGCGCACAGGCCAGGCGCCAGTCGGTCCACAGCAGGTAGGCCGTCCCCGCCGCCGCCATGACGACGGCGTTGGTGGCGTCACCGGGGACGTGGGCGACGAGGGTGTGGATGGAGGTGGTGTCGTCGCAGACCATCTTGCGGATGGTGCCGTGCGGGATCTGCGCCACCCGCCCCAGGGGCAGGCCGCTGATGGCCTCGACGACTCGCTCACGCAGGTGGTGGCGCAGCCGGGCCTCGGCCAGGTGCGTGATCCCCAGACCCGCCAGGTAGAGGGCCTGGGAGGCGAAGAGCGCCCCGACGGCGATGGCCGCCCAGGCCCATGGGCTGCCGCGCCAGCCCTGCGGTGAGGTCTCGCCCAGCCAGATGGCCGCCAGGTTGCGCATGGCCTCGAAGGGGACGATGGACAGCAGTGCTCCGAGGGCGGTCAGCAGCCCGGTCGCGATCATGGCCGGGCGCGCCGGTCGGATGAGCTCGCCGACGGTGACGCCTGCGGCCTCCTGGTGACTCGCCTGGTGCATCGGTTGCTTAGGCATGGTTGTCTCCTCAGCGGAGGGTGTTCCAGATGATGAGGGCCAGCGCCCAGGTGAGAACGACGACTCCCCAGTCGCGTCCTCTCCAGGGCTCGTCGGTCATCTCGGTGCGCCGTCGGTGGGCGCCGAAGGCGCGTGAGTCCATCGACAGGGCGACGCGCTCGGCGTGCTGGATGGCCAGGATCATCAGCGGCAGGATGGAGCCGATCCAGCGGATCACAGGCGCGAGCATCCCCCAGCGGCCGCCGACCCCGCGCAGCGCCCTGGCGGTGCGCAGGAGGACGAAGTCGCCGTGGAAGCGGGTGATGAAGGCGATGGCCGCGGTCCCCGCCGCCCCGAGGCGGTAGGGCATGTGGAAGGTAGCGGTCAGGGTGCGGATGAGGGCCTCGGGGTCGGTGGAGACGCCCGAGACGAGGACCAGTGCGATGAGCGCGCCGATACCGGTGCCTCCCGTCACCGCGTCACCCAGGTCGTAGAGGCGCGCGGCCGTCTCCTGGTGGTGGACCCCGCTGCTGAAGATCCAGGTCATGAGCGCGGCGACCACCCAGGGGGCGACCACCGAGGCCATGGTGCGTCTCAGGGAGGCGCGCGCGGCGACGATGAGGACCGAGGAGGTCAGCAGGATGCCCAGGTTGAGGTGATGGTTGCGCAGGGCGAAGACCATCACCATGACCGGCAGGACCGAGGCGAAGAGGGTGAAGGGGTTGAGCGAGGTGAACAGGCCTCGCCGTGGCTGGGGCCGGGGCGGTACCGACATGAGGTCCACGTCGCCGGCTCGAGGGGTGGCCACCCCGGTCGCGGGCACCCCTGAGGGATCGTCGGCGTCGTCACCCACCCCGGCCTCCTGCCCTGTGAGCGGAACCGTTCCGCCTCGCGCTGCTCCGGGCAACGCGACGATGTGGGTGCAGTGCTCCAGGGCGAGCTCGAGGTCGTGGGTGGCCATGATGACCGTGCGGCCCTGGTGGCGCAGCTGGTCGATGAAGTCCATGAGCTCACAGGTGTTGTCCCAATCCTGCCCGTAGGTGGGCTCGTCGAGGACGACGACGTCGCGCTCCTCGCTGACCATGGTGGCCACCGAGAGCCTGCGGGCCTGACCGCCCGAGAGGGTCAGGGGATGGTGGTCCCGGTGGGCGGTCAGGTGGAACTGCTCAAGGAGCTCATCGACCCGCTCCGGCGAGGTCCCTCCGACGGCAAGCTCCGCCCCGACGGTGGTGGCCACGAACTGGTGCTCAGGATTCTGGAAGACGTAGCCGACCAGGTGCTTACCCTTGCCGATGTCTCGGCCGCCAACAATTGCCTTGTCGGCCCGTGAGCGGACGAGTCCGGCCAGGGCGGACAGGATCGAGGACTTGCCCGCGCCGTTGGGGCCGAGCAGCGCCACGATCTCGCCGCCACCCAGACGCAGGGACACCCGAGGTGAGCGCCCCTGCACTTCGAGGTCGACCAGCTCGACACTGGTTCTGGGCTCGGGCCGGGGGCGGCCGGCGAGTACCTCGCGGGTGTCGATGACCTCGACCTGCTGCCAGCTCTCAGCGGAGCCGGGCGCCTGTTTCTCCAGGTAGCGCACCTCGCCCTCGGCGCACAGGTCGGCGAGCCGGGGCACCCGGATTCCGGCCTCGGCACAGGTCAGCGCCGCCTCCGAGGCCTGCATCCCCGCGGGGAGGTCGTCGCCGGCCTCACGCAGGGCTCGGGGCATCCACACTCCGGCGTCGGTCAGCTCGCAGCGGTGGCTCATGAAGACCTCCCGCGGCGAGCCGACGGCGATGGTCCGCCCGTCGGCGTTGAGGGCCAGG
This sequence comes from Actinomyces sp. HMSC08A09, assembly GCF_001807465.1. NCBI lineage: Bacteria > Bacillati > Actinomycetota > Actinomycetes > Actinomycetales > Actinomycetaceae > Actinomyces > Actinomyces sp. HMSC08A09. The sequence goes on from NZ_KV789157.1 coordinate 21,807, forward strand.
ACCTGGTCGACGATGGGCAGCACCGGGTCGAGGTCATGGTCGATGACGACGACCGCCGTCCCGGAGGTGGTCAGGGAGGAGATGAGGGTGTAGAACTCCTCCCGGCCGGTGGCATCGATGGTGCTGGTCGGCTCGTCGAGCACGAGGAGCTGTGGGCGCATGGCCAGGGCGACGGCGAGCGCGAGCCGTTGACGCTGTCCGCCCGAAAGCGTCCAGGGGTCGTCCCAGATGCGCTCGATGAGTCCCACCGCGCGCAGGGCCTGCTCGACCCGCGCGGTGATCTCCGACCTGGTCAGGCACAGGTTCTGCAGCGGGAAGGCGACATCGTCGTGGACGGTGCGGGTGACGACGGCGGCGTCGGGGCTCTGGCCGACGTAGGCGACGGTCTGGGCCAGGGTCTGGACGGTGGCGTCGGCAACCTCGGTGCCGGCCAGTCTCAGACTGCCGGCGTACTCCGAGGGCAAGCAGTGCGGGATGAGGCCGCACAGTGCGCGCACGAGGGTGGTCTTGCCGCAGCCCGAGGGGCCGATGACGGCGGTGACCTGAGCGCGCAGGTGGGTCAGGTCGACGGCATCCAGGACCCAGCTCTCGCGTCCGAGGTAGTGGACACTCAGGCCCTCGATGCTCACCAGTGCCGGATCGGCCGACTCTCCCAGAGGCTGCTCCACCCCCGGAGCAGCCGGTGCGGCGGGCACTGTCTCAGGCACGGCCGGTCGTGCGGTGATCGATGCCGACGCCGGCGCGGTTGAGCAGTCGGGTCAGGGCAATGGTGAGGCCGCCACCAACCAGGGCCGAGACCACGGCGATGACGACGCCGGCGCTCGCCGAGGCCATACCCGCTGCGGCGCTCATGACGGAGACGTACATGATGCCGTTGAGCAGGCCGAAGGTTGCCGCCGAGATGAGGAAGGACCACCAGGTCCACTTCCGGTAGAGCAGGATGGCCAGGGGCACCTCGACGAAGGCCCCGCCGATGAGGTTGCCGACGATGGCCGCAGGACCCGTCGGAGTGGTGAAGACGGACATGATGCCCATGAGAAGAGCCGCGATCATGACGGCGCCGGGGCGCCGCACGACGGTCGCCGGCAGCAGGTACGGCACGAGCCACAGTCCCATGATCGCGCAGCCCAGGAGCACGGCGTCTGGGGAAGCTCCCGCCGCCGGAGCCAGGTAGTTCAGCGGGACCAGGAGGATCATGGAGACGACCGCCAGTGCGGCGATCATCATGAGGTTGCGGGTTCCCAGGGCGGAGTCGGCCAGACCGGAGCGCGATGAGGTGTGAACCGAGGGCCTGTTCGGCTCAGTGGCGACCGGCGTGCGGTTGGTGGTGCTCATGCTTTCTCCTTGCGTGTTCTCACGGGTCACGGTGACCGCTCCGGCCTCGTGCCGAAGCCCCGGGGCGCACCTGGTCGGGCACTCCGGCGTGATGACCGCACATCTACCCCGCCCCCATCCCGTTTTGCAAATCATTATCATTATTGACTTGCTCAGAGAAATGTCTGACCCGAGCCGCGCATCGACACGTCGAACGAACCACCCCAGAGACGTCACCCCGAGAGGCAGCGCACCTCGCGGCTTTGGTGAGGCACACCTAAGTGTTTACTCCTTCTCGGGACTTCACGCAAGGGTCGACCAGGCCCCGGGCCGTGAGGGAGCACCCGGGCCCGACCGTTGAAAAGACGGGAGAAACTAGTAGTGGACAGCACTGAAGGGCGACGGGGCCCAGGCCCTCAGGAGTCTCAGCCCGGCGCACCCAGGCCGCCGCGGCCCACGAGGTCGATGCGGTGCATCTCCTCGGGGCGCAGGTCCAGCACCCGCTGGGTCAGGGACTCGGCGGCCTCGTGGGCCGTCTCCAGCGGGTCCGGCAGGTCCACGGGCGCAGTGGGCGGCGAGTCCAGTCGCAAGCTCTCCCAGGAGACGGAGAAGTCGGCACCCACCTCCAAGCAGGCCGCCACGAAGGCCCCCCGGAGGGCGGCGCGCGTGGCCGGGGGCGTCTGGCGGGCGCGCTCGATCTCCTCCGGATCGCACAGGTTCACCATGGCCCCTTGGGCGACCAGGCGCGGAACCAGTCCGGTCTCGGCGTTGAGGTCGTGGTAGGCCAGGTCCACCCGCGAGCGCAGGGTCTTCAGGGCCTGGCCGCTCAGCTGGGGGTGGCGCTCGCGCTGGGCGCGCATGAGGCGACGCTTGATGGCCCAGTCGATCTCGGTGTCGATGGCGCTGTCGTCGTGGTGGCGCAGCGCGGAGATGACGCGGGGCGCCAGGTCGGTGAGCAGATGCTCGGCGCCGCGCAGGAAGTCCGGCACTCCGGCGTCGTCCAGGTAGGAGGTCAGTCGCTCCAGGAAGGCCTCCTGGATGTCGACGGCGCTCAGGCACCGGCCCTGGACGGTGGTGGCGGGCACGTCTCCCCAGGGGCTCTCCCCCAGTGCGGACAGCGTGACCAGAGGGTCGGCCAGGGTCAGGTCGCTGAAGTCCCAGCCTGCCTCGAGGGCGTCCAGGAGCAGCAGGGTCACGGCGCTGCGCAGCCCCGTCGTCGGCTCGGCCATGGTGGTGTCGGCGCAGGTGATGTGCAGGCGGCGCAGGCGGCTGGCGTCGGCGTGGGGCTCGTCGCGGGTGTTGAC